>NZ_JBHTMX010000162.1:0-6388 GCF_042679725.1 Methylopila musalis | reverse complement strand
GAGGCGCAGGGCGCGCCGTGGCAGCGCGTGCTGGACGCGGTGCGCACGCAAGGCCCCGCCATCTGGGCCGCCCTGCCCGTGTCGGAGCGGCGGCGCGTGGTGCGCCGGCTGCGTCCGTTCTGGGACGTCCACCGCTTCCGCGTCGCGCCGCAGGTGGAGGCGGCGATCACTCGGGGCGCGGTCTCCGGCAAGGTGCGCATCTTCAAGGCCGAGCCGGTCAAGGTGGAAGCCGGCGAGACCGGCGTCGCGGTGACGCTGCGCCTCGGGCCCGACCGGTTCGAGGTGGTGACGGTCGACGCCGTGGTGCTGGCGACCGGCCCGGCGCACAGGTCCCTGCTGGAGGCGGACGCTTTCGCGCGCGGCCTCGCGGAGCTCGGACTGATCACGCTGGACGAGGTGGGCCTCGGGCTCGCAGCGGACCCGCGCAGCCGCGCCATCGGCGCCGACGGCGCGTCGGACCGGCCGTTGTGGATCGCCGGGCCGCTTGCCCGCGCCGCCTTCGGCGAACTGATGGGATTGCCGGAGGTCAGCCGCCACGGCGAGTTCGTCGCCCGCGAGGTGATCCGCCGGTTCCTGGACGACGCCTACGACGACGAGCGCCTGACCGCGGCCTGATCCGCCGCGCCGCCGTTCACGAACACGCGCCCGAACTCATCGGCCGGCATGGGCCGGCCGTAGAGGAACCCCTGCCCCTCCCGGCACCCGAGGCGGCGCAGGTGCTCCTCCTGGTCTGCCCGCTCGACGCCTTCCGCGATCACGTCCAGCCCGAAGCGCTCGCCGAGCTGAAGCACCAGTTCGACGATGGCTTCGTCCTCGGGCGCGTCGGAGATGTTGCGCACGAAGCTGCGGTCGATCTTGAGCCGGGTGATGGGATAGCGCTTCAACAGGTTGAGCGAGGCGTAGCCGGTGCCAAAATCGTCGAAGGCGATGCGCACGCCGAGGTCTCGCAGCCGGCGGACGCGGGCCACCGCCACGTCGTCGGAGGCGGTGAACACATTCTCCGTGATCTCGATCTCGAGCGCGTCGGCCGGCAGCCCGGTCACCCGGAGCGCGCGGGCCACGGCGGTGTCGATGTCCTCGCGGGCGAACTGGGCCTCGAACAGGTTGACGCCGATCCGGAACCGCCCTCCGACGGCCGCGCGCCACTGCTCGGCGCGGGCGCAGGCGGTGTTGAGGATCCAGTCGCCAACGGAGGCCGCCGCGCTGGAGCCCGCCAGAACGTCGAGGAACTGCGCCGGCGACAGCAATCCGCGGGTGGGGTGCCGCCAGCGCAGCAGCGCCTCGGCGCCGGTCAGCGCGCCGTCCTCGAGCCGCACCTGCGGCTGGAAGAACAGCTCGAACTGGCCGCCGATCGCCGCCTGCCGCAGATCGGCCTCCAGCGCCCGCCGCGCCGCCACCTCCTGGCGGTGGGAGGAGGAGAACATCTGCCGCGCGTCGCAGCCCTCGGACTTGGCGCGGCGCAGCGCGAAGTCCGCGTTGGCCATCAGCCGCACGGCGGTGGGGCCGTGCTCGGGCGCGACCGCGATGCCGATCGAGGCGGTGGCCTTCACCACCCGGTCCCGGATCGGACAGCCCAGCAGCAGCGCGGACCGGACCTGCTCGGCGACGGAGAACACCACCGCCAGATTGGACGTGTCCGGCAGCAGCAGGCCGAAGGAGTTCGACCCGAGACGCCCCACGACGCCGGGCGCGCTCGCGCCGTCGCTGTCGAAGGCGAGCGCGATGCGCTTCAGCTTCAGCGCGGTGTCGCGCAGGATCTCGTCGCCGACCACGTGGCCTTCGATGTCGTTGAGGTCCGAGAATCGGTCGAGGTCGATCACCAGCAGGGTCGCGGCGCGGCCGAGCCCCGCCAGCGCCTCGTCCAGCCGCTCGATGAAGCGGGCGCGGTTGGCGAGCAGCGTGAGCTGGTCGAACATCGCGAGGCTTTGCAGCCGATCCTCGGCCCGGCGGCGCTCGGAGGCGTCGCGGATCACGGCGGCGAAGACCATGTCCTCGCCCTCGCCCGCGAAGCTGATGTTGACTTCGGCCGGGAACACCTCGCCGTCCGCGCGCCGGGCCGGCAGTTCCAGCACCTGGCCGATCAGCCGCGGCGGCTCGCCGCGCACGAGGCGGCGCATGCCGGCGGCGTGGTCGGTGCGCATGGCGTCCGGCACGATGATGTCCAGCGAACGGCCCACCGCCTCCGCCCGCGAATATCCGAACATGCGGCACGCGGCGTCGTTCCAGACGCGGATGACGCCGGACGCGTCGGCGCCGACGATGGCGTCGCCGCCATGAGCGAGCAAGGCCAGCGCGAAGTGGACGACGCCCTCCGCCGCCTCGTCAGAACTCATCCGTCGCTCCGAAATTCAGGTCTGGACCAGTTGATAGACCGTTCGAAAACAAACCCCTACCGCCGATGACCAAACCGCATGATTTCCCATTCAAGCCCATCCGTCACGCAACATTGACGCAGCCGTTGGATTGCGGGACGGCCGTGGCTGACCTAATCCCTCCCCGAACCGTCGCCGCCGCCTCTGCGGGGCCGATCGAAACGCGAAGCATCCCCGGTTGACGATCGCCAGGAGGCCGTCCGCATGACCGTCATGACCCGCCGCTCCCTCATCGCCGCCACGGTCGGCGGAGCAGCCGGAGCGGCGCTCAGCCCCGCGGCCAAGGCCGCCGCGCCGGCCGCCGGGCGTCAGGCGCCGGGCGTCTACCGCTACAACGTCGGCGACATCGAGATCACCGCCCTCACCGACGGGATGACCCGCCGGCCGCTCGACGATTCCTTCGTGCGCAACGCGCCCGTGGCGGACGTGCGCTCCGCGCTGCAGGACGCGTTTCTCGGGCCGGACACGGTGCCGGTCTCCTTCACCACGCTGGTGGTGAACACCGGCCGTCGGCTGATCCTGATCGACGCCGGCGCGGGCGCGAACCTCGCGCCCACCGCCGGGCAGCTGTCCGAGAGCATGGCCGCGGCGGGGCTCGACCCGAAGGCCATCGACGCGGTGGTGATCTCGCACTTTCACCCGGACCATATCGGCGGCGTGCGGCTGAAGGATGGCTCGAACGCGTTTCCGAACGCCGAAGTGCGGGTTCCGGAGGCGGAATGGGCCTTCTGGATGGACGAAGGCCAGATGAGCCGCGCGCCAGAGGCCATGAAGGGCGCGTTCCGCATGGCCCGCCGGGTGTTCGAGCCCATCGCCCGCGACGTGGCGCGCTTCGGCCGGGAGGAGGAGATCGCCCCCGGCGTCGTCGCCCTGCCCGCGCCCGGCCACACGCCCGGCCACAGCGCCTTCCGGATCACGTCCGGCTCGGAGCAGCTCATCGTGTGGTCCGACACCACCAACCATCCGGCGCTGTTCGTGCGCAATCCGGGCTGGCACGTGATGTTCGACATGGACCCCGTCCAGGCGGAGGCGACGCGCCGGCGCATGCTGGACATGGTGGCGCGCGATCGGCTGGCCGTCGCGGGCTACCACTTCCCCTTCCCCGCGGTCGGCCACATCGCCCGGCGCGCGTCGGACGAGTACGCCTTCGTGCCGCAGATGTGGAACCCGGCGCTCTAAGGCGCCGCAGCGCGGTGACGCGGACGCCCGACCCGGTGTAAAAGCGGGCATGCGGCGCGGACGGGCGCGCTTCGCGGAGAGTGTGTCGGCGCATGACCGGTCGCGGATATGAACGGATCGCCTTCGTCGCGAGCGGCGCCGACGACGCGCGGGAGGCGCGCGCCACGCTGAACACGCTCTACGACGGCGTGCCGGTGGATCAGGCCGACGTAGTGGTGGCGCTCGGCGGCGACGGCATGATGCTTCTAACGCTGCACGACGTCATGGGCCGCAACGTGCCGATCTACGGCATGAACCGGGGCTCGGTCGGCTTCCTCATGAACGACTACCGGGAGGAGGGCCTGCGGGAGCGGCTCGCCGCCGCCGAGCGCACGGTCATCCACCCGCTCACCATGCGCGCCCGCGACCGCGACAACAAGGTGCATGTGGCCAAGGCCATCAACGAAGTGGCGCTCTGGCGCGAGACCTACCAGGCCGCGAAGTTCCGCATCGAGGTGGACGGCAAGCCGCGCATGCCGGAGCTGATCTGCGACGGCGTGCTGTTGGCGACGCCCGCGGGCTCCACCGCATACAACCTCTCCGCCCACGGGCCGCTGCTGCCGCTGGCGAGCCCGCTGCTGGCGCTGACGCCGATCTCGCCGTTCCGGCCCCGCCGCTGGCGCGGGGCCCTGCTGCCGGACCGCGCCGCGGTCGCGATCGACGTGCTGGAGCCGGAAAAGCGGCCCGTGGCGGCGGTGGCCGACAACATCGAGTTCCGCGACGTGAAGCGGGTCGAGATCGCGCTCGACCGCAAGACCAACCTCGTCATGCTGCACGACGCGGGCCATGGGCTGGACGAGCGCATCCTCGCCGAACAGTTCGGCTGGTGATCCGGCCGTAACGCGCCGTTAACGCCGTTTGTGACAGCGTGGGGACCGTCCCATCGTCCTCCGCGGCGGCTTCATGATCCGCGTCGATTTCGCAAAGCTCCGCATTCTGGTCGTCGACGACAACGCGCACATGCGCCGCATCGTCCGCACCCTGCTGCACGGCTACGGCTCGCGCGAGGTCTACGAGGCGGAGGACGGCGCGGCGGGTCTGGAGATGTTCACCACCCACCTGCCGGACATCATCATCGTCGACTGGGCCATGCCGATCTTCGACGGGGTGGAGCTGACGCGCATGATCCGCCGGCCGGACAGCGGCATGAACCCTTACGTGCCGATCATCATGCTGACGGGGCACTCCGAGAAAAGCCGCGTCATCCGCGCGCGGGACGCTGGCGTCACCGAGTTCCTGTGCAAGCCGATCTCGGCCAAGGCGCTGCACCAGCGGCTGCTGAACTGCGTGCTCAACCCGCGCCCCTTCATCAAGACGCGCGACTATTTCGGTCCCGACCGCCGCCGCTCCATCTCGACCACCTACAACGGACCGGAGCGCCGCACCAAGGACGACGCTTACGTGCAGGACGCCGCGCAGCTCCGGCTGCGCGAGAGCGTCGTGTCCTGAAGGCCATTCCGATGCCCGACCAGCCCCCGATTCTCACCGCGCTGTCCGACGACGCCGTGCTTCAGGATCTCACGCTCGAGCCCCGGCTGGAGGGCCTGAGCTGGGACGTGCCGGCGGAGGTTTTCACCGACCACGTGGTGCTGCGGCCGCCAAACGCGCTGAAGGAGCGCGCCGCGCAGCCCGCCAAGCGGGGCGACCGGTCCGGCCTCGACGCCGTCTCCCGGGCGGAGCACGCCATGGAGCTGCTCTCCGCCGAGTTCGACGGCTGGATGGCCGCCGAGATCGAACGGCTGGAGGCCGCGCGCAAAGCCTACGCGACCCAGCGCGATCCGGCGAACGAAGCCGCGTTCTACCGCTCCGCCCACGATCTTCGGGGACAGGCGGCCACCTTCGGCTTCCCGCTGGTGGGCGAGATCGCGGACGGGCTCTGCCAGCTGATGGAGGCGCTCGGGCCGGCGGCCCCCCAGCCCCATCTCGACCGCCATGTGGAGGCGATGCGGGCGCTGGTGCGCGAGGACGTGCGCGGCCGGCATCTGCCGCTCGCGATCGAGATCGTGAACAGCCTCGTCACGCTGCGCGCCGACGTGCTCCCCAAGCCTCCGACCGCCTGAACGCGGCGGCGACCGCCCGCCCGTCGCCGTCAGGCAGCGGCGCGCGGCGCCTCGATCGCTTTTCGCTCGAACGCCTTGCGGGCTTCGGCCCGCACCGCCTCGGTCTGGAACCGGCGCAGCATCGCCCGGAGGGGGCCGGCGTCCGCGCCCGCGCCGTCGCAGGCGGTGAGCGCGCGCTCCACCCTGCGCCGGGACAGCTCCGCCGACGCGGCGACGCCGGCCGGGCGTCCGAACTCGCGCTCGGCGGCGAGCGCCGCCCGGAACGACGGCAGGGCGGCGGCCGGGAACCCGGCCTGCGCATAGACCGCCTCGAATCCGCGTCCGTCGAAATCGCGCACGAAGCCCGCGACCCGGTGCGGCGGCTGGCCCGACAGCACCGACAGCGCCGCTTCGAACAGCGCCACGTCGCCGCAGAGCAGCGCGCGCAGGGCGAGGCTCGGCGCGAACTCGCCCCGCGCCACCAGATGCTCGACGAAACCCCTGAGATTGGGCGCGCCTTCGGCGACGATCGCCATGGCGCCGCGCTCGCAGGCTTCGTCCGAGGCCCGGCGGGCGCGATCCGGCGCGAGCCAGCCGCGATCGGCCACGAAGCTTTCGAGCGAACGGGCGACCGCCCGCATCAGCATATGGCGGATCTCGGGGCCGACCTCGGCGCGGGCCAGAAGCCGCTCGCGCACCACGGCGTCGGCGCCGTGGCGCTGGGCGATGCGGGCGGCGGTCGCGGGCGACAGCGCCGCG
>NZ_JBHTMX010000161.1:0-6396 GCF_042679725.1 Methylopila musalis | reverse complement strand
ACCGCCGAACCGGGCCGCGCGGTGCGGGCGTAGAGCGTTCCGCCGGGGCCGGTTCGCACCGGGCCGTCGACGAAGGCGGCGCGCGACGCCTCGAACAGGTCGCGGAACGAGCGCGCCCCGAGCGCGCTCCAGTCCAGCCCCAGCATCCGGAGCCCGTGCCGGTTGGCGGCCACCAGCCGCGAGCCCTCGAAGGCCAGCAGCCCGTCCTGCGCGCCGCCGAACCGGGCGGGATCGGTCTGGAGCCGCACCACGTCCTCGGCGCGGAAGGCGGCCTCGAACAGCCGCCGCTCGATCTGGTCCACGCCCCGGCCGATCAGCTCCAGCGCCTCCGCGCTCGAACCGCCCACGGGACCGGACAGGTCGAGAGCGCCCAGAAGCCCGCCGTCGGGGCCGAAGATCGGCGCCGCGGCGCAGGTGAGGAAGCGGTGGGGCTCGAAATAATGCTCGCCCCCGCGCACCTCCACCGGCCGGCGCTCCATCAGCGCGGCGCCGATGGCGTTGGTGCCGCTCGCGGCCTCGCTCCAGGCGACGCCGGGGCGGAGCGCCACCCGCGCGGCCTTGCCGGCGAAGCCCACGTCGCCGGCGGCGTCCAGCACAAGGCCCGCGCCGTCGGTGAGAATGGCGATGGCGCCCGAGCCCCGCGCCTCGCTGCGCAGCGCCACCAGCTCGCGCCGGCTGGCGCGGATCAGCCGCTCGGAGCGGTCGTGATGCTCCTTCAGCGTGGCGGAGGGCACCGGCTCCAGCATGGGCTGGCCGTGGCTGTCGAAGCCCCGGGCGCGGCAGCGGGCCCAGGAGCTCAGGATCGTCGGCGACACCGCGCCCTGCGGCGCGGCGCCCAGATCGAAGAACTGCCGACGCGCCACGGCGACGTCGGCGGTGGGAGCGGCTCGCTCCATGGCGGTTCATCCCTGTCGTCGCGTTTTGCGACATATGTCGCGACCGTGCCGTCGCGTTCCCGGACACTGTTTCACGACATTGTCCGCCACGTCCACCTTCGTCCTCGCGGAATGCGCCCTAGAATCCACGCCAGCCCCGAAAAGTCAGGCCGTTACCGCGGCGCACAACAACGAAACGCCGCGCGGCGCGCGGACTGGCACGAACCCTGCGAAACGCGGGGCGGACAGAACACAAGTCTTGGGAGAGACGCCATGAACAAGCCCGAACGCATGGAAGCCTTCACGAAGGCCCCCTTCAAGGAGCGCTACGACAACTTCATCGGCGGCAAGTTCGTCGCCCCGGTCGGCGGCCGCTACTTCGAGAACAGCAGCCCGATCAACGGCCAGAAGATCTGCGAGATCGCCCGCTCCCAGAAGGAGGACATCGAGCTCGCCCTCGACGCCGCCCACAAGGCCAAGGACGCCTGGGGCCGCACCTCGCCGGCCGAGCGCGCGCGCATCCTGAACAAGATCGCCGACGTGATGGAGGACAACCTCGACCTCATCGCGCTCGCCGAGACCTGGGACAACGGCAAGCCGATCCGCGAGACCACCGCGGCCGACATCCCGCTCGCCATCGACCATTTCCGCTACTTCGCCGGCGCCGTGCGCGCCCAGGAAGGCTCGCTGTCGGAGATCGACCACGACACCGTCGCCTACCACTTCCATGAGCCGCTGGGCGTGGTCGGCCAGATCATCCCGTGGAACTTCCCGATCCTGATGGCGGTGTGGAAGCTCGCGCCCGCGCTCGCCGCAGGCAACTGCGTGGTGCTGAAGCCGGCCGAACAGACCCCGGCCTCCATCATGGTGCTGATCGAACTGATCGGCGGCCTGCTGCCGGACGGCGTGCTGAACATCGTCAACGGCTTCGGCCTCGAGGCCGGCAAGCCGCTCGCCTCCAACCCGCGCATCGCCAAGATCGCCTTCACCGGCGAGACGACCACCGGCCGTCTCATCATGCAGTACGCCGCCCAGAACCTGATCCCGGTCACGCTGGAGCTCGGCGGCAAGTCGCCGAACATCTTCTTCGCCGACGTGGCGCAGGAGGATGACGACTTCCTCGACAAGGCCGTGGAAGGCTTCGTGATGTTCGCCCTGAACCAGGGCGAGATCTGCACCTGCCCGAGCCGCGCGCTGGTGCAGGAGTCGATCTACGACCGCTTCATCGAGAAGGCGATCGGCCGCGTCAACGCCATCAAGCTCGGCTCGCCGCTCGATCCGGCGACCATGGTCGGCGCCCAGGCCTCCTCGGAGCAGCTCGAGAAGATCCTGAGCTACATCGACATCGGCAAGCAGGAAGGCGCCGAGCTTCTGGCCGGCGGCGGCCGCAGCGAGCTCGACGGCGAACTGGCCGGCGGCTACTACGTCAAGCCGACGGTGTTCAAGGGCCACAACAAGATGCGGATCTTCCAGGAGGAGATCTTCGGCCCGGTGCTCTCGGTCACGACCTTCAAGGACGAGGACGACGCGCTCGCCATCGCCAACGACACGCTCTACGGCCTCGGCGCCGGCGTGTGGACCCGCAACGGCACCCGCGCCTATCGCTTCGGCCGCGGCATCCAGGCTGGCCGCGTGTGGACCAACTGCTACCATGCCTATCCGGCCCACGCGGCCTTCGGCGGCTACAAGCAGTCCGGCATCGGCCGCGAGAACCACAAGATGATGCTCGACCACTACCAGCAGACCAAGAACATGCTGGTCAGCTACAACCCGAAGAAGCTCGGCTTCTTCTGAGGTTCGTCGCAGAGCGACACGGTTGGGGCGGCCTTCGGGCCGCCCTTTCCGTTTCCGCCCTATAACTCACGCGACCGGCGACGAAGACCGGCGCGCCCGAAGGAGGGAACGACCGTCATGACCTCGACCATCCCCCTGCGCGTGACCGCGACCGACGCGGCGCTCGCCCTGATCGCGGAGCTTCGGGCCGAGCACGGCGACGTGCTGTTCCACCAGTCCGGCGGCTGCTGCGACGGCTCCTCGCCCATGTGCTACGCGGTCGGCGACTACCTGCTCTCCGACGCCGACGTGAAGCTTGGCGAGGTGGGCGGCGCGGGCTTCCACATGAGCCCGTCCCAGTTCGAATACTGGCGGCACACCGCGCTGACGCTGGACGTGGTGCCCGGCCGGGGCGGCATGTTCAGCCTGGAGAACGGCCGCGAGGTGCGGTTCCACATCCGCTCGCGCCTGTTCACCGAGGAGGAGACCCGCGCGCTGGACGCAGCCGAGGCCTGAACGGGTCGCGGCTTTACGAGCCGGCGGCGTGAGCCATTTGGGCGTCTCGACACGCCCATCGCCGCGGCCCGCCGCCGCGCAACGCCAGAAGGACGCCCGCCCATGCGCATCGATCTCACCGGCCGCACCGCCGTCGTCACCGGCTCCACCCTCGGCATCGGTCACGCGATCGCCCTTGGCCTCGCCCGCGCCGGCGCGACCGTGGTCGTGAACGGCCGCAAGCAGGAGGCCGTGGACACGGCCCTGGCCGCCATCGCCGAGGCCGTCCCCGCCGCGGCCCTGATCGGCGTCGCCGCGGATGTGGGAACCGCAGCCGGGGCCGAGGCGCTCCACGCCGCCGTCCCGCAGGCGGACATCCTCGTGAACAATGTGGGCGTGTTCGGCCCGCAGGACTTCTTCGACATCCCCGACGAGGAATGGACCCGCTTCTTCGAGATCAACGTCATGTCGGGCGTCCGGCTGTCCCGGCTCTACGCGAAGGACATGGCGGAGCGGGGCTGGGGGCGCATCGTGTTCCTGTCGTCAGAGTCCGCGCTGAACATCCCCGCCGACATGATCCATTACGGCTTCTCCAAGACCGCGAACCTCGCCGTCTCCCGCGGCCTCGCCAAGCGGCTCGCGGGCACCGGCGTCACGGTCAACGCGGTGCTGCCCGGCCCGACGCTGTCGGAGGGCGTGGAGGCGATGCTGCGGGAGGAGGCGGAGAAGACCGGCAAGACGGTGGAGGAGGCCGCCGTGGCCTTCGTGCGGGAGCACCGCCCCACCTCGCTGATCCAGCGCGCCGCCACCGTTGAGGAGGTGGCGAACATGGTGGTCTACGCCTGTTCCGAACAGGCCTCCGCCACCACCGGCGCGGCGCTTCGGGTCGACGGCGGCGTGGTGGACTTCATCGCCTGAGGTCTGGCTTTCTCCGCTCGTCGTTTAGGCTTACTTTGGTCTGAACGACGGGGGGAAAAGCATCATGACGACGCGTAACGGAACGGCCGGTTCGGATCGAATTTTTGCCGGCGAACTCGGCGATCTGGACGTCAGCAACACCTATTCCGGTCTCGCCGGCGACGACAGGCTGTCCGGCGGTTATCTGGCGGACGTTCTGAACGGCGGCGCTGGCGACGACGAGATCTTGGGCAACGACGGGGCCGACCGGATCACCGACGCCAGCGGCTCAAACAAGCTCTGGGGCGACGCCGGAGACGACGTCATTTCAGCCTCGGGCGCAAACAACTCGATCTTCGGCGGGACCGGCGATGACCTGATCACGTTCAGCTTTGGCGGCGCGGTTCTGGATGGTGGGGCGGGAGACGACAGCATCGCCATCTATTCGTCCACGTTCTCCGTCCACGGTAGTGGGGGCGACGACGAAATTCGGCTGTACTCCGGATCGAGCGGCGCAGTCTACGCAGGCCCCGGCGACGATTACATATTGGTGTCGGATTCGACCGCGACTATCGAAGGCGGTCAGGGCGACGACGTTGTTGCGATCCTCAACACCGCCGACCGACGTGTGGAGTTCCGCGGCGGCGACGGCGACGACGTGCTGATCGCCACCGAGGGACGCGACATATTTTATGGCGACGCTGGCGACGACACAGTGAATTACGCGCTCGCAAGCGCGGCCGTGACCGTCGATCTCGCACGAAAGGCGGCGGGCGGCGGCGCCGCGGGCGACATCTGGGTGCGGGTCGAGAACGTGATCGGCTCGAACTTCAATGATGCGCTGCGCGGCGACGGCGCGTTCAACTACATCTTCGGCGATCTGGGGAACGACGTGATCTCTGGCGGCGCAGGCGGCGATCTGCTCGACGGCGGCGACGGAGTGGACCGGCTGGACTACAGCCGCTCCAACGCGGGCGTGACCGTCAACCTCGCCACCGGCGAGGCGTCGGGCGGCCATGCGGAGGGCGACGAGTTCAGCCGGTTCGAAAGCCTCGTGGGCAGCGGTTACGCCGACGTGCTCACCGGCGATGCGATCGCGAACGGGCTGTCCGGCGGGGACGGCGCCGATCGGCTCACCGGCGGCGGCGCGGGCGACAACCTCTCCGGGGGGGCCGGCGCGGACCGCTTCATCTTCCGCGACGTGGGCGACAGCCGCCTGTCTTCCGGCCGGGACGTGATCTACGACTTCAGCCGGGCCGAGGGCGACAGGATCGACCTGTCCGGCATCGACGCCTCGATCGCGGCCGGCGGAAACCAGGCGTTCAGCTTCATCGGAACCAGCGCCTTCACAGCCGGCGTCCAGGGCCAGCTCAACTACAGCGCCTTCAACGGCTATGTGATGGTCTATGGCGACGTGAACGGCGACGGGGCCGGCGACTTTTCGATCCGGCTGCAGAACGTGGCGAGCCTCGCGGCCGGCGACTTCGTGCTCTGACGCAAGGTCGCGGGCCGCGAAACGGGCTCGCGCCGCGCGGGCCGGGTGGATTACAACGGGCGTCCCCGCTCCGGCGCGCCGGAGCGGAAGCCGTTCTTTCAGGAGACGCCCGTGACCGGCCCCCATCGCTCCCCGCTCGACGACGACGCGCTCGACACGCTGTTCCGCTCCGCGCGCAGCCACAACAGCTTCCGGCCCGAGCCCGTGTCCGAGGTGACGCTCCGGGCGCTGTTCGAGCTGGTGAAGATGGGCCCCACCAGCGCCAACGGCCTGCCCGGCCGCTTCGTGTTCGTGACCTCGCCCGAGGGCAAGGAGAAGCTGCTGCCGACGCTGTCGGAGTCGAACCGGGCCAAGACCGCCTCCGCCCCGGTGACGGCGATCGTGGCGCATGACCTGCGCTGGATCGACCACCTGCCGCGCTTCTTCCCCCATGCGGACGCCAAGTCCTGGTACGAGGGCAACGACGCCGCGATCCAGGGCGCCGCGCTGCTGAACGGCTCGCTGATGGGCGGCTACCTGATCCTCGCCGCCCGCGCGCTCGGCCTCGACGTCGGCCCCATGGCGGGCTTCAACGCCAAGGCCGTGGACGAGGCCTTCTTCGCCGGCTCCACCTGGCGGTCGAGCTTCCTCGTCAATCTCGGCTATGGCGACGGCGCCAACCTGTTCGAACGCCTGCCCCGGCCGGAGTTCGACGAGTTCTGCCGCATCGTCTGATCCGGTCCCGGCCATGCGCGTTCTCGCCATCGACACGGCGCTCGGCGCCGCGACCGCAGCCGTGGTCGCGACCGACGGCTCGGCGCCGCCCGCGCTGCGGTCGGAGCCGATGGCGCGCGGCCATGCCGAAGCCCTGATGCCGCTGGC
>NZ_JBHTMX010000160.1:0-6420 GCF_042679725.1 Methylopila musalis | reverse complement strand
GGCCCCGAGCGCCGCGCGGCGGGAGCGATCCGCGTTCAGCGCGCAGGCCAGCATGATCCGCATCAGCGCCACCTGCGCGCCGTGGTGGTCGATCATGCCCGGCGAGAACCGTCCCGTGAGGCCGGGCGACAGCGCCAGCATCAGCGCCGACAGCACGCCCCCGGCGGGGCCGGCGATCGCGCGGCCGATGGCGGCCACGGCGAGCAGCGCGGGCAGGAAGGTGAGCGCCGGCCAGAGAAGCAGCGTGAGACGCAGGGCGGTCTCAGCCGGGAACAGCGCGCCGAACGCCGCGAGCAGCGCCGCGATCGGCAGGTCGATCAGCCGCGACCAGTGCATCAGCACGCCGCCCGAGGTGGGGTCGAGCCGCGTCTGGACCAGATCGAACCAGCCCTGCCCGGCCAGCAGGTCGCGCGCCTCAACGAGCCGCATGGCGTCGTCGGTGGACATGAGGTCGGGGCCGGCGGCGTAGGATCGCCACGCCCACCACAGCAGGCAGGCGAGCCAGATCAGCAGCGGCGCGGCGCGGACGCCGAGCGCGCCCGCGCGGGACGGCGTTCGGGAAAGCGCGGCGGCGTCCAGACTCGTCATGCGCCGATCACCCCCATCCAAGACACCAGCCGGCAGAATCCAGCGCGCGCTTCAACATGTTCGGAGCCGGCGCGGGTCAAGCCGCGCGCCCGGATCCGCCCGGACCCTGCCCCATCTCCGCCTTCGGAACGGTGAACGCGGCCCTGTTCGCGATTTCCTCGCCGCGCCGCCGGGGCTATCGTCGCCGCAAACGCGCCGGCGTCGACCGGGCGCGGCTTACGGGGAGACACGCCATGCGCCACGCCCTCCGACGTCTCGGCCTCGGCGCCGCGGCGCTCGCCGTCTCGCTGGCCATGGCGGCGCCCGCGGCCGCCGCGCCGGGCGGCTACGAGAATCGCGAAGCCTTGACCAGCGCGCTGAAGCTGCAGGCGCGGCTGCAGCGGGAGGCGACGTCCGACACACGCCCCGTGGCGGACCTGCTGAAGCAGGGCGTCGCCCAGATCCGCGCCGGCGAGTGGCGCGAGGCGGCGGTCAGCATGGCGCTCGCCGCCGGCAAGGACCCGGCGAGCGAGCAGGCGTGGCGCAATCTCTCGGTCGCGCTCACCCGCGTCGAGACCGACGACTATTCCGAGCGCGAGCGTTTCAAGGAGCAGGCGATCGGCGCCGCCTGGCGGGCCTACGAACTCTCCTCCGACGCCAAGACCCGCGGCCGGGCGCTCGCCGTGCTCGCCAACGCGCTGGTCTACAAGGAGGAGTTCCGCCCGGCGCTCGACGCCTACAAGGCGAGCCTCGCGGCCGCCCCCACGCCCGAGCTTCAGAAGGCCTACGACGCCCTGCGCGCCGAGCACGGGTTCCGTGCGCTCGATTTCTCGGTCGACGCCGACGCCGCCTCCCCGCGCGCCTGCGTGCAGTTCTCCGAGACGCTGGCCAAGGGCCGCGTGGACTTCGCCCCTTACGTGACGCTGAAGGGCGTGGAGAGCCCGGCGGTGAGCGCCAGCGAGCAGCAGCTCTGCGTGGACGGGCTGAAGCACGGCGAGACTTACGAGCTCACCGTGCGGCAGGGCCTGCCCTCCGAGGTGGACGAGACGCTGCCCTCGTCGAAGGAGTTCCGCATCTATGTGCGCGACCGCTCGCCCGCGGTGCGCTTCACCGGCCGCAACTACGTGCTGCCCTCCACCGGCCAGCAGGGCGTGCCGCTGGTCAGCGTCAACGTGGACGCGGCGACGGTCGAGCTCTACCGGGTCGGCGACCGCAACCTGACGCCCTCGGTGGTGTCCGGCGACTTCCAGAAGCAGCTCGACGGCGAGGCCATCGACCGGCTGCGCTCCGACACCGCCTCGCGGGTCTATGCGGGCGAACTGTCGGTGGAGCGCAAGCCGAACACGGACGTGGTCACCGCCTTCCCCGTCTCCGAAGCCGCGCCGAAGCTCGCGCCCGGCGTCTATGTGCTGATCGCGAAGCCGAAGAACGCGGTCGATCCGGAGCCGTGGGATTCGGTCGCGACCCAGTGGTTCGTGGTGTCCGATCTTGGCCTCACCGCCGTGTCGGGGACGGACGGCGTGAAGGCCTTCGCCCGCTCGCTCGCCACCGCCGGATCGCTCGCGGGGGTGGAGCTGAAGCTGATCGCCCGCGACAACGAGGTGCTCGCGGTCAAGACCAGCGACGCGGACGGCTTCGTGGCCTTCGAGGCCGGGCTCACCAAGGGGACCGGCGGCTCGGCCCCCGCCGTGCTGGTCGCCTCCAAGGACGGCGACTACGGCTTCCTCGACCTGACCAAGCCCGGCTTCGACCTGTCCGACCGGGGCGTCGGCGGCCGCGCGGCGCCGGGGCCGCTGGACGCGCAGGTGTTCGCGGAGCGGGGCGTCTACCGCTCGAAGGAGACCGTCCACGTCACCGCGCTGCTGCGCGACGACAAGGGCGCGGCGGCGGAGGGCCTGCCGCTGACCTTCGTACTCTCCCGCCCCGACGGCGTGGAGGACCGGCGCATTGTCTCCGCCGACGCCGGGGCCGGCGGACGCACGCTCCGCCTGCCGCTGGTGGATCAGGCCATGGGCGGAACCTGGCGCGTCGACGCCTATGCGGACGTCAAGGCCGCGCCCGTCGGCTCCGCCACCTTCCTCGTCGCCGACTACGTGCCCGAGCGGCTCGACCTGACGCTCTCCACCGCCGCGAAGGCGCTCGGCGCCGGCGGCGCGGCGATCGCGGTCGACGGGCGCTGGCTCTACGGCGCCCCGGCCGCCGATCTCGCGATCGTGGGCGACCTCACCGTCAAGCCGAGCGACACGGCGCCCGCCGGCTTCGAGGGCTATCGCTTCGGCCTCACCGACGAGCAGGTCGCGCCCGTCCGCACCCCGATCGACGGCCTGCCCCGCACCGACGCCGCGGGCAAGGCGCGGGTGACGGTGGCGGAGCCCGCGCCGCCCGCCACCTCCCGGCCGCTGGAGGCGGAGATCACCCTGCGGCTCACGGAGCCGTCCGGCCGCACGCTGGAGCGCGCGCTCACGCTGCCGGTGGCGGCCAAGGGGCCGCGCATCGGCGTCAAGCCGCTGTTCCGGGACCGGGTCGGCGACGGCGAGACCGCCCGGTTCGAGGTGGCCATGGTCGGCCCCGACGGCGCCTCCGTTCCAGCGGCGGGGCTGACATGGCAGCTGGTCCGGGTCGAGACCTCCTATCAGTGGTACTCCGCCAACGGCCGCTGGAATTTCGAGACCGTCAACCGCACCCGCCGGGTCGCGGACGGGAGGCTCGACCTCGCCGGAACCGGCCCCGGCCGCATCGAGGCCAAGGCGGATTACGGCCGCTACCGGCTGGAGGTGGCCTCCGCCGATCCGCAGGGGCCGGCCACCAGCGTCGCCTTTGACGCCGGCTATTTCGCCGGCGCCTCCGCCGACAGCCCCGACATGACCGACGTGGCGCTCGACAAGCCGTCCTACCGCGTCGGCGACACCGTCACCGCGACGCTCTCCAGCCGCTTCGCCGGCCGCGCCACCGTGCTGGCGGTGACGTCGGGCGTGGTGGCGCAGAAGACGCTCAACGTGGCGCCCGGCGCGACAAAGGTGAGCTTCGAGGTGACGGAGGGCTGGCGCCCCGGCGCCTATGTGGTCGCCTTCGTGCACCGCCCGCTCGACGCCAAGGCGAGCCGCATGCCCGGCCGCGCCGTGGGCGTGGCCCACGCCGCTGTGGACGCCCGCGACCGCACGCTCGGCGTCGCGCTTCAGGTCCCCGACGCCGCGGCGCCGCGCGGCCCGCTCGCCGTCCCGGTGAAGCTCACAGGCCTCGCCGCGGGCGAGAAGGCCTATGTGACGCTCGCCGCGGTGGACGTGGGCATCCTCAACCTCACCGGCTACAAGCCGCCGGCCCCCGATCTCGCGGTGTTCGGCCAGCGCAAGCTCG
Source organism: Methylopila musalis (assembly GCF_042679725.1). NCBI lineage: Bacteria > Pseudomonadati > Pseudomonadota > Alphaproteobacteria > Hyphomicrobiales > Methylopilaceae > Methylopila > Methylopila musalis. The sequence goes on along the minus strand of NZ_JBHTMX010000160.1, from coordinate 2,499 downwards.
CCGCCGACATCCGCGACCTCTACGGCCAGCTCATCGACGGCATGAACGCCCAGGCCGGCCGGCTGCGTTCCGGCGGCGACGGCGCGGGCGCGGGCGGCCTGCAGGACACGCCGACCCAGGCGCCGCTGGCGCTGTTCTCCGGCCTCGTCCCCGTGGGCGCGGACGGGACCGCCACCGTGACCTTCGACCTGCCCGCCTTCAACGGCGCGGTGCGGCTGATGGCGGTGGCGTGGAGCGTGGGCAAGCTCGGCCACGCCGCGAAGGACGTGACGGTGGCCGACCCCGTGGTGGTGCACGCCGCCCTGCCCCGCTTCCTCGCGGACGGCGACCGCTCCCGCGTCCGGCTCGATCTCGACAACGTCTCGGGGCCTGAAGGGCCCTACCGCCTCGCCGTGGCGGCCTCCGGGCCGCTGGCGCTCGGGACCGCGCCGGCCAGCGTGACGCTCGGCGCCCGCGCGCGCGCCGCCGTCGAGGTGCCCGTCACCGCGAAGGGCGTCGGCGCGGGCCGGATCGACGTGGCGCTCACCGGGCCGGACGGCAAAGTCTACGCCCAGGCGCTGGCGCTCGAGGTGAAGCCCGCCGCGACGCCCATCACCCGCCGCTCGAAGGTGACGCTCGCCAAGGGCGCCGGCGTCACCGTCTCGAAGGATCTGGTGGGCGATCTCGTGGCCGGAACCGGCTCCGCCGCGCTGTCGGTGGCGAAGCCCGGCGCGCTCGACGCCGCCACCTTCAAGCTCGCGCTCGACGCCTACCCGTACGCCTGCTCCGAGCAGCTTTCGAGCCGGCTGGTGGCGCTGATCTACGGCGACGAGGCGGGGCTGTCGTCCCGCACCGCCGGAACCTCGCCGCAGGACGTGAAGGCGCGCGTCGCCGACACCGTCGCCCGCATCCTGTCGCGGCAGACGGCGGAAGGCTCGTTCGGCCTCTGGTCCGCGAACGAGGGCGGCGATCTGTGGCTCGACGCCTTTGTCACCGACGTGCTGGCCCGCGCCCGCGCGGCGCAGGCGGAGGTGCCGCACAAAGCGCTGGAGCTCGCGCTCGACAACCTGCGCAACACGATCGGCCTCCGGCAGGATTCCACCGAATCCGACGTGGCTTACGCCCATTACGTGCTGGCCCGCTCCGGCCGGGCGCTGGTGGGCGAGCTGCGCTATCTGGCGGATGTGAAGCTCGCCGAGTTCACGAGCCCGCTCGCCCGCGCCCAGATCGGCGCGGCGCTCGCCCAGATCGGCGACCGCACGCGGGCCGAAAAGGCCTTCGCCAGCGCGGAGGCCACCGCGGACGACCCCGCCAACCGGGTCGATTTCGGCTCGCTGCTGCGCGATCAGGCGGCGGTGCTGACCCTCGCCTCCGAGGCCCGGCTGGGCGCCGGCCTCCAGCCCGCCACGCTGCGGCGGATCGAGACCGCGCGGGCCGACCGCTCCTCGCTCTCCACGCAGGAGAACGCCTGGCTGCTGATGGCCGCGCGGGCGCTGCGCGCCCAGAGCGCGGACCTGAAGCTCACCGTGGACGGCGCCGCCCATCAGGGCCCGCTGTCGGCGGATTTCTCGCCGGCCCAGCTCGCAGCCGCACCGTCCCGCGTGGTGAACGCCGGCGAGACGCCGCTCGAGGCGATCGTCACCGTCACCGGCGCGCCGGTGATCCCGGAGCCTGCGGCCGAGCGCGAGTTCCATCTGGAGCGGCGCTACTACACGACCGCCGGCGTGGAGGTGGACCCGTCGAAGGTGGCGCAGAACAGCCGCCTCGTGGTGGTGCTGCGCGTGACCGAGCCCGAACCGCGTCCGGGCCGCGTGCTGCTGGTGGACCGCCTGCCGGCGGGCTTCGAGATCGACAATCCGGAGCTCGTCACCAGCGCCAAACTGCCAGCGCTGTCCTTCCTCGGCGAGGAGCCCACGGCCGTGCATTCCGAGTTCCGGGACGACCGCTTCGTCGCCGCTTTCGAACGCGAGGAGGGCGCCGACGCGCTCTATTCGGCGGCCTATGTGGTGCGCGCGGTCGCCCCCGGCGTCTACGCGCAACCCTCGGCGACGGTGGAGGACATGTACCGCCCCGAACGCTTCGCCCGCACCGGCGCCGGCCATGTGGAGGTGACCGCGAAGTGACCGCCGGCCGGGCGATCGGCGTTTCGTCGCGCAAGGCGGCGCGCTCGCGTGGCGACGTCGCCGACGCGCGCTCGGAGAGCGCCCGCGACAGCGCCACAGCGCTCCCTCCCCCCTTGCGGGGGAGGGTCGGGGTGGGGGGTGGCGCAGGATGGAGCGCTGGCGCCCACACGGCTGACCCCGAAGCCGCCGCAGCGCCATAAGCCATGTCGCCCGTGAGCCTCGACCCCAACCACCCCTACCCCCAACCCCTCCCCGCAAGGGGTAGGGGGGAAGAACGCGCCGCGCCGTCTGCGGGCCTCCCCCAACTCGCTGGCCCTGCCCCGACCTCCCGTCGCCCCACCGCCCTCGCCCGCGTCGCCGCCGCCTCGGCGCTCGCCGCGCTGGTGGCGGGACTCGT
>NZ_JBHTMX010000159.1:0-6432 GCF_042679725.1 Methylopila musalis | reverse complement strand
GGGCGCTGGCCGCGACGCTCGCCCGCGCCGCCAAGCCGCTCGACATCGCCGTCACGGCCACGGAGGCGGGGCTCGACATCGACGTCCGGGGGCTGGGGCCGGCCTCGGAGGGGCTGCGGCTGAAGCTGGTGCAGCTCGCCGACCGGCTCGATCTGGCGCGGCTCGCGCTCCACGGCGACGTGGTGGTGGAGCGGCGTAAGCCGCTCATCGCCATGGGCCGCGCCCTGGTGACGCCCGCGCCCGGCGGCTTCCTGCAGGCGACAGCGCTCGGCGAGGCGACCATCGTCGATCTCGCGCGCGCCGCCATCGGCAAGCGCAAGAAGGTGGCGGACCTGTTCTGCGGCGTCGGCGCGTTCGCGCTAAGGTTCGCGGAGACCGCCGAGGTCTACGCGGCCGAGGCCGACCGCAAGGCGATCGCGGCGCTCGACGCCGCCGCCCGCAAGGCGCCCGGCCTGAAGCGCATCCGCGGCGAGACCCGGGACCTGTTCCGCCGCCCCCTCACCGCGGCGGAGTTGAACGGCTTCGACGCCGTCGCCTTCGATCCGCCCCGGGCGGGCGCGGAGGCGCAGGCGCGCATGATCGCGGAATCGAAGGTCCCGCTTGTGGTCGCGATCTCCTGCGACGCCGGCACGCTCGCCCGCGACGCCGCGATCCTGACCCGGGGCGGCTACCGGCTGACGACGCTGACCCCGGTGGACCAGTTCCGCCACTCCGCCCATGTGGAGGCGGTCGGCGTGTTCGAGCGGCGATAGAGCCCGAACCGCCCGATCAGCCCTTCTGGCGCTCCCGCGCCTTGGCGATGGCGGCCCGGAAGCGCTCCTCGTCGGGGGCTTCCGCCACCAGCAGCGGCCCGACCAGATAGATCGGCGTTCCGGGAAAGCCCATGCCCTTGGCCTGGGCGTCGTTGCGCTTGAGCAGAGCGACGATCGCCGCGTCGTCCCGGGCCGCGTCCGCCTTCAGGCGGGCCATGTCGACGCCAGCCGCCGCGACCGCCTCGTCGAGATCGGTGACCGGCCGGCTCGCGCCTTTGAGCGCCATCAACGCCTCGTGCGCCGCCTCGTAGCGCCCCTGCCGGTGGGCGGCGAGCGCGAGCTTCGCGCCATAGACCGAGGTCCGCCCGAGGATCGGCCAGTCCTTGTAGACGAGTCGCGTCCGGCCGTCGGCGCGCACCGCCCGCTTCAGCGCCGGGGCCGAGGTTTTGCAGTAGGGGCAGTTGTAGTCGAGGAAGGCGACGAGGGTGACGTCGCCGCGCGGGTTGCCGCCGACCGGCGCCGCGGGATCGCCCACGATCATGTCGCGGGAGAGGTCGTCCGCCGCCGCCGCGCCGGGCAGGACCGCGCCCACGGCGAGCGCGCCCGCGCCGCGCACCAGAGCCTCGCGCCGTGTGATCGTCATGTTCCGCCCTTCCCTCGCGTCTCGCCGCGTCTCCCGCATGGCGGACGACGGCGGCTTTCCCATGGCGCGGACCGCGGACGCGGGACAGCAAAAAAGGCGGGCTCTTGGGGAGCCCGCCTTCCAGTGAGGCGCGAGACGGTTATGGGAGAGCCCGTCCCGCGCCGCGAGGGTTCGTTGCGATCAGGCGCGAGCCAGCGAGCTCTTGCCGTCGGTGGTGGTCGCCGGGTCGAGGGTCGCCGGGTTGGCGACGCCGGAGCGGCGGACGTGCTCGGCGAGGACCGGGCGCAGGGCGACGATCGCGAGGAAGGCGGCCAGCAGGTCCATGGTGGCGACGGTGTAGAGCACGGTGGCCCAGGTGCCGGTCGCTTCCATCAGCAGGTTGCCGACCGGGACGAACAGCGCGCCGATGCCCTTGGCGCAGTAGAGCACGCCGTAGATCTTGCCGATGTGCTTGGTGCCGAAGGCGTCGCCGGCGAGAGCCGAGAACAGGGAGTAGACTTCGCCCCAGGCCAGGAACACCACGCCGGACAGGATCAGGAAGGCGTAGGGGTTATGGCCGAAGTAGCCGAGCGCGATGATGCCGAGGCCTTCGAGGGTGAAGGCGATGACCATCGTCTTCTCACGGCCGATGTTGTCCGAAATCCAGCCGAACAGCGGGCGGGAGATGCCGTTCATGATGCGGTCGAGCATCAGGGCGAGCGGCAGGGCGGCCATGGTGAAGAAGTAGAGGTTGACGCTGTAGTTCTTGACGCCGAGGTCCTGAGCGATGACGCCGAGCTGAGCGACCGCCATCATGCCGCCGGTCACGACGCAGATGAACATGAAAAACATCAGCCAGAACAGCTTGGTGCGCATGGCCTCCGTCAGCGTGTAGTCGCGACGGGACTGGGCGAGCTTGTCCGAGACCTTCACTTCGTCCTTGGACGGAGCGCGCAGGAACATGGCGGCCACGAAGGCCAGGATGCCCTGCAGGATGCCGAAGAACAGGAAGGTGGACTGGAAGCCCGACGACTGGATCATCGAGGCGATCGGCAGGATGGTCGCCGCCGAACCCATGCCGTAGCCGCCGGCGGTCAGGCCGACCGCGAGGCCGCGACGGTCCGGGAACCACTTCAGGGCGTTGTTGATGCAGGTGGCGTAGATGCAGCCCACGCCGATGCCGCCCACGGCCGCGCCGAGGTAGAAGCCCGACAGCGAGGTCGCCTGCGAGTTGATGACCCACGACAGGCCCATGAACACCGCGCCGAACGCGACCATGGCGCGCGGGCCGTACTTGTCGATGAAGTAGCCTTCGATCGGCGTCAGCCAGGTCTGCACCAGCACGAAGATGGTGAAGGCGATCTGGATCGAGGCGCGGTCCCAGCCGAAGGTGGACTGGATCTCGGGGACGAACAGGGTCCACGCGTACTGGATGTTGGCGGTCGCGATCATGCAGACGACGCCGACCACGATCTGCGTCCAACGTTTCCGTTCGGAGACGTTTGGCCTCAGCGCGGGATTGGAAGGTTGGCTCACTGGACTTTCCTCTCTCTTCGGTCGGCCTTGAGGCCGTTTATGTCGTTGTTTTTCGCCGATCTCTTGGACTTCCGTCCTATCGGCGTTTTTCCACAGAAGCGGCGCGCGGAACCCCTCTTGACACCATTCGGGGATCCCGCCGCTGAGAGCGGCCTTTTCGGCCTTGAATTGGCGCTGGGCTGAGACTGAACGCCGCAGACGTCGCGTCATTTGGTCTCTTACATCGACCCGTTCCGCCTGATCGGCCTCCGCCCGATCCGTCGTCGCGGGCCAGTGCGACAGTTTAGCTTACTCTTTTTTGCATAACTGGCATGCAAAATATGGCATGCCAGCGCCGAGCAGTTAAAGCGTCAGCAAGGTGTTCGGGCTTCACGTCTGCGTGATACACGGGCTGCGCGCCGATCGGCCGTTGAGCCTTTATCTTTCATTCCAACGACTTAACGCGAAGAGCCGTGGAACGCCAAGTCGGCGTGTCGCGGCGGGAACCCCTTGTGGATTTGCCGCGCCGCACACAAATCACCCAATCGCGTGGAATGTGGCGAATGTAGGCTGGGACGTGGTCGACCAGAGACCGTTCCGGCGTCAGATCCAGCGCCAGCCGGACGCGTCAAACGCAAGCGCGCGGCCCTGAACGATGTGCATCCCGTGGAGCTTTTCCCGCGCCACGCTGCCCAGCATGGCGAGCAGCGCGCGCGACACGCCGCCATGGGCGACGAGCACGGCGGGGCCTTCGATCTCCCGCAGCGCGGCGCCGATCCGCTCCGACAGATCCTCGTAACTTTCGCCGTCCGGCGGCCGGTAGGACCAGCGATCCGCGTCGCGGGCGCGCGCCGCCCCCGGATGGCGCTCGCGAATCTGCGCCATGGTGGAGCCTTCCCAAGCGCCGAAGGACAGCTCCTTCAGCCGGGGATCGGTGCGGAAGTCGTCGGGAGGCAGGCCAAGCGCGGCCCGCATCAGCCGCATGGTCTCCGTCGCCCGCATCAGCGGGCTTGCGACGAAGACGCGGCCTTCGAGCGTGAGATCGGCGCTAGCGATCAGACGCCCCACGGCGGACGCCTGATCGCGGCCGCGGGCGTTCAGCGGAATGTCGGTCTGGCCCTGCAGCCGGCCGTCGGCGTTCCAGTCGGTCTCCCCGTGCCGGACGACGATCAGATCGCGGGTCACCCCGTGACCGACATGTCCGGCGCGTCGGGGTTCTTCATGCCGACGATGTGGTAGCCGGCGTCCACGTGGTGGACCTCGCCGGTGACGCCTCGTCCGAGATCGGACAGCAGGTAGAGCGCGCTGTCGCCCACCTCCTCGATCGACACCGTGCGGCGCAGCGGCGCGTTGTACTCGTTCCACTTCAGAATGTAGCGGAAGTCACCGATGCCGGAGGCCGCGAGCGTCTTGATCGGGCCGGCGGAGATGGCGTTGACGCGGATGGCGTTCGGGCCGAGGTCGGCGGCGAGGTAGCGCACGCTCGCCTCGAGCGCGGCCTTGGCGACGCCCATGACGTTGTAGTGCGGCATCCACTTCTCGGCGCCGTAATAGGTCAGCGTGAGGATCGAGCCGCCGTTGGTCATCAGCTTCTCGGCCCGCTGCGCCACGGCGGTCAGCGAGTAGCAGGAGATGAACATGGTCTTGTTGAAGTTGTCGGCCGTGGTCTCGACATAGCGGCCGTCGAGCTGGTCCTTGTCCGAGAAGGCGATGGCGTGGACCACGAAGTCGAGCCCGCCCAGAAGCTCGCCGGTCTTCTCGAACACCGCGTCGATGGTGGCGGCGTCGGTCACGTCGCAATGGCCCACCACCTCGGCGCCCAGTTCGGCGGCCAACGGCTCCACGCGCTTCTTCAGCGCGTCGCCCTGATAGGTGAAGGCGAGCTTCGCGCCCGCGTTGGCCGCCGCCTTGGCGATGCCCCAGGCGATGGATCGGTTGTTGGCGACGCCCATGACCAGGCCCCGCTTGCCGGCCATCAACCCCTGGGACACGGTCATAAAACACCTCTCGCAGCGCACAACGCTCGTCTGCGGTGGCTATGGCATAGGCGCCGGGGGCCTTCAAGCCGCCCCGGCCGCAACCCCATCACAGCGCGTTTCAGTGAGCGACAATTTTCACCGCTCACGTCCGTGGGTCGTAGGCGCCCTCGTCGCGCATGGCGCGGGCGAAGGCCTCGAGCTTCGGATCGCCGCCTTTCGGCAGGGCGATGCGCAGCTCCACCAGCAGGTCGCCGGCCGAGCCCGGCTCGCCGACGCCCTTGCCGCGCAACCGGAGCGTGCGACCGCTGTCCGAGCCCGGCGGCACGGTGAGCTCCACCTGCCCGTCGAGGGTCGGCGCGCGCACCTTCGCGCCCAGCACCGCCTCATAGAGCGTCACCGGAACCTGCACCCGCACGTCCCGTCCGTCGGCCCGGAACTGGGAGTCGGGCGCGACCTGAATCGTGATGATCGCGTCGCCGGGAGCGCCGCCGAGGCCGCTCGGCCGTCCCTGCCCGCGCAGGCGGATGCTCTTGCCGGGCTCGATTCCCGCCGGAACGGTGACGTTCAGCTCCTTGCCCGTGGGCAGGCGCACGCGCCGCTTGCCGCCCCGCGCCCAGTCCCGGAAGGGCACGGTCAGCTCGACCGCGACATCCTCGCCGCTCGGGGGCTCGCCGCCGAAGCCGCCGCCCGCGAAGCCGCCCGGCCCACGGGGACGCCGGCCGCCGAAGGCGCCCAGAATGTCCTCGAAGATGTCTTCCGAGCCGCCGGCCGACCGGCCCCGACCGCCGAAGGGCGAACCGCCGCCGAAATTGAACTCGTGATGCGCGCCGCGCGGCCCCGCGCCGGAACCGCCGCCGGGAAAGCCCTGGAAGCGGGGCTTGCCCTCGGCGTCGATCTCGCCGCGGTCGTACTGGCCGCGCTTCTCCGTGTCGGAGAGCAGATCGTAGGCGGAGCTGATCTCCGCGAACTTCTCCTTCGCGGAGGCGTCGTCGGGCTTGTGATCCGGGTGCCAGACCTTGGCCAGCCGCCGGAACGCTTTCTTGATCTCGGCGTCGCTCGCCTGGCGCGTCACGCCGAGCACGTCATAGGGATCGCGCATCGCGTTCTGAATGTCCGTCCTTGCAGAGGGGGCGTGAGCGGAGGTCGCCGCTCCGCCGCCGTTGCCGGCAATGTGGGGAAAATGTCACTCAAATGCAACAGTGGCGGCGCGCGTCCCGTGCGGATCAGGCGCCCGCCCGCGCGGCGCGGATGGAGACCGCCTCCCAGTAGCCGGCGGCGGTGCGGCAGGCGGCCCCCTCCAGCCGCTGCTCCCGGCCGGCCATGCTGTAGCTGGCGGCGAAGGGACGGCACAGCGCCCCGTTCTCCGTGGTGGGCGCGGCGGATGCGGTGAAGGAGCCGTAGGCGCCGCTGTCCGGATTGGCCCAGGGCACGGAGGCGTTGGGCGACGCCGCGCCCATGGCGAGGCCGAGCGCGCCGCGGGCGTAGGTCCAGTCGGCCGGCGACAGCGCCGGGTCCACGGCGACGGTCGATGTCTGGGGAGCGGCGTAGGCCGACGGCGTGGCGG
>NZ_JBHTMX010000158.1:0-6456 GCF_042679725.1 Methylopila musalis | reverse complement strand
CTGCGGGCGCCGACGCGCCGGCCGAGGAGGGGCACGGCCTGCGGCTGCCGAGCCGCGCGGTGCTCGGTCTCGGCGCGCTGGCGCTGCTCGCCTTCCTGTCGGAGGGCGCGATGATCGACTGGAGCGCAGTGTTCATGACGCAGGCGACCGGCGCGAGCCCGGCGCTGGCCGCGACGGGCTACGCCGCCTTCTCCGCCGCCATGACGGTGGCGCGGCTCACCGGCGACCGGGTGACGGCGCGGCTCGGGCCATTAAAGACGGTGCAGCTCTCCGGCCTCGTCGGCGCGGCCGGGCTCGGGATCGTGATCCTCGCGCCCGCGCCCGGGATCGCGCTGCTGGGCTTCGTGGTCACCGGCTTCGGCTACGCCAATGTGGTGCCGGTGCTGTTCTCCGCCTCGACCCGCACGCCGGGGCTCGCGCCCGGAACCGCGCTCGCCATGGTCGCCACCATGGCCTATGGCGGCGGGCTGATGGGCCCGCCGCTGATCGGCTTCATCGGCGAAGGCTTCGGCCTGCGCGTCGCGTTCCTGCCGCTGGCGCTCGCGGCGCTCGTCATCGCCGCGAGCGTCTCCCGCGCGCTGCCGCGCGGCTGAGGCGGCCTCACGCCTCCGCGCGGATCGCCTCGCGGAACGCGTCGATCGGGGCGAGGCCGACCGGCGTCTCCGTGTGCCAGAAGGTCCAGCCGTTGCAGCTCTCCGCCCCTTGCGCGATGGCACCGATGCGGTGGATGGAGCCGATGACCGTGCCGAGCGCCAGCGTGCCGTCGGCGCGCACCGTCGCCTCGTAGCGGCGGCGGGCGTCGGCGAGGCGGCCGCCCGGCGCCAGCAGGCCGCGCTCCACCACGGTCGCGAAGGCGACCCGCGGCGCGTCGCGCTTGGCGGGCGCGGGGCTCAGCATGTCGGAGCCGAGCGGCACCACGGCGTCGATCCGGGCCTGCGCCGCCGCCGCGTAGTCGCGGTCGCGCTCCACGCCCACGAAATGGCGGCCGAGCCGCTTCGCCACCGCGCCGGTGGTGCCGGAGCCGAAGAAGGGGTCCAGCACCACGTCGCCGGGCTTGGAGGCGGCGAGCAGCACCCGCGCCAGCAGCGCCTCGGGCTTCTGGGTGGGGTGGATCTTGCGGCCGTCGTCGCCCTTCAGCCGCTCGCCGCCCGAGCAGATCGGGATCAGCCAGTCGGAGCGGGGCTGCAGGTCCTCGTTGCCGGCCTTCAGCGCCTCATAATTGAAGGTGTAGCCCTTGGCGTCGGCGGATTTGGAGGCCCAGATTAGGGTCTCGTGGGCGTTGGTGAAGCGGCGGCCGCGGAAGTTCGGCATCGGGTTCGACTTGCGCCACACGATGTCGTTCAGGATCCAGAAGCTGAGGTCCTGCATGGTCGCGCCGACGCGGAAGATGTTGTGGTAGCTGCCGATGACCCACAGCGTGCCCGTGGGCTTCAGCACACGGCGCACCGCCAGCAGCCAGGCGCGGGTGAAGGCGTCGTAGGCCTGGAAGCTCTCGAACTGGTCCCAGGCGTCGTCCACCGCGTCGACCAGGCTGTCGTCGGGCCGGCGCAGGTCGCCGCGAAGCTGCAGGTTGTAGGGCGGGTCGGCGAAAACCAGATCGACCGAAGCCGCCGGCAGCTTCTCGAGCTGGGCGACGCAGTCCCCGATCAGGATCGTGTCCAGCGGGAAGGCGGGGGCGCCCGCCGTCGTCGCGCGAACCGCGCCGTTGCTCCGCAAAGCCATGAGGTCCCATCCGTTAAGGTTACTGCACTGACGGGGGGAGTCTCGGTTCGGTAACGTAAAGGGCGGGTCAAGGAACAGGGTGAACGAAAGGTTACGTCGCCCTCACCCCCGCGGCGCGAGCAGCGCCGCGACCGGCGCGAAGCCCCGGCGATGGTGGGGCGAGGGGCCGAGCCGGCGCAGCGCCTCCAGATGCGCCGCGGTGCCGTAGCCCATGTGTTTCTCGAAGCCGTAGCCGGGGCAGGCCGCGCCGAGCCGCCGCATCATGCGGTCCCGCGTCACCTTCGCGACGATCGAAGCCGCGGCGATGGAGAGCGACAGCGCGTCGCCGTCGATCACCGCCTCCGCCGGGCAGGGCAGGCCGGGCGGTATGTCGCGGCCGTCAATCAGCGCGAAGCTTGGCCGCTCGGGCAGCGCCCGCACCGCCCGGGCCATGGCCCAGAGCGTCGCGCCGCGGATGTTCAGCGCCTCGATCCGCGCCGGCGAGACGGTGGCGACCGCCACATGCGCCCGCGCCACGATCGCCGCGAACAGGTTTTCGCGCCGCGCCGCGCTGAGCGCCTTCGAATCCGCGAGGCCTTCGGGAATGGCGGCGGGGTCGAGGATCACCGCCGCGGTGACGACGGGCCCCGCGAGCGGGCCCCGGCCGGCCTCGTCCACCCCGGCGACGCAGGCGACGCCGCGGGCGATGAGCGCCGCCTCGCGCTCGAAACTGGCCGTGGGGCGGAGCTTGGCGGGGCGGGTGGGGCGCATGAGGGACCGGCGGCGGGAGGTTCAGGGACCCGACGTCCTTCGCGCGATTCGGGTCATCGCCGCGAGCGGCGGTCCGTCACTCCTGCGCGGTCATGCGCCCGGCCGCGTCCCAGAAGAAGCCCGGCGCGTGGGCGATCTCCCACAGATGGCCGTCCGGATCGGAGACATAGGCCGAATAGCCGCCCCAGAACGTCTTGCGCGCGGCGCGCGTCAGCCGGCCGCCGGCGGCGACCCAGCGCACCACCGCCTTGTCCACCTCCTCGTCGGAGCGCAGGTTCCACGCCATGGCGACGCCGCGGAAGCCCTCGCCCGCCGCGGTGAGCTCCGCGTCCTCCGCCAGCGCCTCGCGGCCGTAGAGCGCGAGGATCGAGCCGGTGGTGTTGAAGAAGGCCACGTGGTCGTTGCTGTCTGCGGCCCGCGTCAGGCCGAACGCCTCGTAGAACGCGGCGGCGCGCGCCACGTCGGCGACGCCGAGCGTGAGCAGGGTGAGCGAGAGCGGCGATGGCATGGCGCGGACGTCCTCGGGGCGGGCGCGTCGGGCGACGCGCGGTCAGAACAGGGACAACTGGTCGGCGGGTTCGCCGCGTCCTTTACGTTGCGGCGCAACGAACAGATCGGTCCGGAGTCTCAGATGGCGGCGGTCGAGGCCGAGCCGGGCCGAGGCCATCTCGAACCGGCGGCCGATGGTCCAGGCCACCACGCCCTCGCCCTTCTGCCGCACGTCCCAGCCGCTGTCGTAGAGCTTTCCGCCCCGCGTGTCCCGGATCAGCGACAGGATGCGCCGCATCTTGGCGGGGTGGTGCTCCAGCAGCCAGTCCTTGAACAGGTCCTTGATCTCGTGCGGCAGCCGCAGCAGCACATAGCCGGCTTCGGTCGCGCCGGCCGCCTTGGCGGATTCCAGCAGACGGTCGATCTCGTGCTCGTTGAGCGAGGGGATGATCGGCGCGGTGAGCACCGTCACCGGCACGCCCGCCTCCGACAGTTTGGCGATGGTCTCCAGCCGGCGCGCCGGCGTCGGCGCCCGGGGCTCCATCTGCCGGGCGAGCGTCGGGTCGAGGGTGGTCAGCGAGATCGCCACCTTGGCGAGGCCCTGCTCGGCCATGCGCGCCAGAAGGTCGAGATCGCGCAACACCAGCGCGGATTTGGTGACGATGCCGACCGGATGGCGCGCCTCCGCCAGCACCTCCAGCACGCGCCGGGTGAGGCGGTGGGTCTTCTCGATCGGCTGGTAGGGATCGGTGTTGGTGCCGAGCGCCATGGTGCGGGGCTTGTAGCCGGGCGCCGAAAGCTCCCGCCGCAGCAGGTCGGCGATGTTGGGCTTGGCGGTGAGCCGGCTTTCGAAGTCGAGCCCCGGCGACAGGCCGAGATAGGCGTGGGTCGGCCGTGCGAAGCAGTAGACGCAGCCGTGCTCGCAGCCGCGATAGGGATTGACCGAGCGGTCGAACGGGATGTCCGGCGACTGGTTGCGGGTGATGGCCGTGCGCGCCGCCTCCAGCGTCACCTCGGTGCGGAACGGCTCCAGAGCGTCGAGCGCGCCCCAGCCGTCGTCCTCCTCGGTGCGGACGTAAGGCTCGAATCGTCCGCTGGCGTTGGAGGTCGCGCCCCGGCCGCGCCGCCGTTCGGGCGCGACGGGCTGCGGCGCATCTGAGAGTGGCGCAGGCGGCGCCGGGAAGGCCGCCGCGGAGGTCGGGATGGGGCGTTGGGTCGCGATCATGCCGAACACGTTAGGTCCGTAAAAAGAACATTTCAAGAACATTTACGTATGCGCGAAACCGCTCGACGCCGTTGAAGAAACGCAACAGACTCCGCCGCTTACGCGTGCTAAGGACAGGTCCCATGCTGAGCGTGGTCATCCCCACCCGAAACGACGAGAACCGGCTCGGGCCGACGCTGGCGGCGCTCGTGCCGGGCGTGGCCGAGGGTCTGGTCCGCGACGTGGCGCTGGCGGACGGCGGCTCCACCGACGCGACGCTCGAGATCGCCGACATCGCCGGCTGCGGCGTGGTGGGCGGTTTCGCCGACCGTGCCGGACGGGTCGACGCCGGCGTGCAGCGCGCGAAGTCGGGCTGGGTGCTGCTGCTGGAGCCGGGCGTGGTGCTGGCGGAAGGCTGGCGCCAGGAGGCGCGCAGCTTCATCGAGACGGTGGAGCGGCGGGGCGAGCAGGGGCGCCGCGCGGCGGTGTTTTCGTTTGGCCTCGACCGGTTCGGCGCCCGCGCCCGGGCTGAGGAGCGCTTCGTGGGCGCCTGGGCGTCACTGTCGGGCCTGCCGCAGCCGGAGCAGGGCCTGTTGATCCACAAGTCGTTCTATCAGGCGCTCGGCGGCATGCGGTCGCTACCGGCGATGACGGAGGCCGATCTGCTGCGCCGCATCGGCCGGCGGCGGCTGGTGCGGCTGCGGTCGCTGGCGCTCGCCCCGGCGACGCCGCGCCGGATCGCGGGGGCCAAGGGCGCGATCGGCGCAGGCCTGCTGATGCTGCGGGTGCCGCCGGCGCTGGTGTCGCGGCTCTACGGCTGAGCGCTCAGGCGCCGCGCAGCTTGCCGCGCTTCAGGTGCTCGTCCAGCCGGGGCAGGATCTCCACGAAGTTGCAGGGCATGTGGCGGTAGTCGAGCTGCGCCTTCAGCACCCCGTCCCAGGCGTCCTTGCAGGCCCCGGTGGAGCCCGGCAGCACGAACACGAAGGTCTTGCCTGCGACCCCCGCCGTCGCCCGCGACTGCAGGGTGGATGTGCCGATCTTGCCCGCGGAATAGGCGTGGAACAGGTGCGAGAACCCGTCCATGCGCTTCTCGAACAGCGGCTCCAGCGCGTCCGGGCTCACGTCGCGCCCGGTGAAGCCGGTGCCGCCGGTGGTCAGCACCACGTCCACGGCCGGATCGGCCACGAAGGCGCAGACCGCGGCGCGCAGCGCCTCCCGGTCATCGGCGACGATGCGGCGTCCCGCCGGCCGGTGCCCGGCCTCCGCGATCCGGGCCGCCAGCGTGTCGCCGGACCGGTCGTCGTCGAGCGTGCGGGTGTCCGACACGGTGACGATCGCCACGCCGAGCGGGATGAAGGGGCGCGTGTCGTCGAGACGGGACATGAGGCGGCCTCAGGTGCGTGGAGCGTCGGGGGCGGGCACTCTGCGCCGGGGCGGCGAGGCCCGGCAAGGGCCGCTTGAGCCGCGGGCCGATCGCGACCATGTTCGGACCTCCCCCGCGGCCGCAACCGGAGATCCGCTGATGCCGCTGTCCTTAAGCGACGAACTGGCTGTGCTGCCGGTGTTCGCGGCCTTCGCCCCCGCGACGCGGGCCGCGCTCGCCGAGCACGGCGTGGAGCGCGCGGTCGCGGCCGGCGAGACGCTGCTGTCGCGCGACCGCGACGCGGACAGCTTCCTGTTCCTGCTCGACGGGCGCTGGACCATGCGCCGCTTCGTGCGCGGCGTGGCCGAGCCGCTGGTGTGGCGCGACGAGGAGCCAGGGGCCTGGGCCTCGGGCGTCGCGGCGCTGGAGGCGATCGCCCCGACCGACCTGTTCGCCGACCGCCCCTGCCGGGTGATCGACGCGCCGCGGACGCTGGCGCACGAGCTGATGGCGGCCGACCCCGCCTTCGCCGGCCGCATCCTGCGCGACATCCACCGCTGGGCGGAGCGGCTCAGCGTGCACGCGGCGCTGATGCGCGCCCGGAGCGGGTGAGATGGGGCGCCGTCTCGTCCGCGCGCTCGACTGGACCTCGCGCCTGTCGGGGGCGGCGCTCGGCCTGTCGGGCGGGGCGGTCGCGCTCGGCCTCGCCCGCGACGTGGGCTGGACCGTGCCGCTGGAGACCGCGGTGGCGCGCACCTTCGCGGACGTCGCGCCAGCGGAGACGCTGGAGACCCGCGCCCGCGCAGCCCTCGACCAGGAGGACGTGGCGCTCGCCCGCGGCTACGCCGATCTCGCGGCCGAGCTGAACCGGCCGCTGGCGCCCGAGACGCTGGCGCGGCTTCAGGCCATGGAGCGGACCGGCGCGACC
>NZ_JBHTMX010000157.1:0-6462 GCF_042679725.1 Methylopila musalis | reverse complement strand
CGCCGCGACGCTGGTCTCGGGCGCGTCGGCCGGCGAACGGGGCGCGGCGCTGTCCGCGCTGGAGCGCCGGGCGGGATCGCTGCCGCCGGAGCTGTTCGAAAAGGCGGCTGAGGCCGAGCCCGACGCGGGCCTGAAGCAGCGCATTCTCGCCGTCGGTCAGGCGGCGCTCTTAAACGCGCCCGACGTCGCGAAACGCATCGCCGCGATCGAGCGCATCTCCGCCGGCGCCGACCGGCGCTCGCTGACCCTGATCGCGGGCCTCACCTCCGACCCGACCTACGCCCGGGACGCCGCCTTCCGGTCGGCGGTCGACGCCGGGGCGGCCGCGATCGAACGCCGGCTGATGATCTCCAACGCGCTGAACACGCTCTACAACGGCCTGTCCTTCGCCTCGATCCTGTTCATGGCCTCCGCCGGCCTTGCGATCATCTTCGGGCTCATGGGCGTCATCAACCTCGCCCAAGGCGAGTTCATCATGATCGGCGCCTACGTCACCTACGCGGTGCAGGAGACGATCCGCGCTGCCGTTCCGGGTCTGCTCGACTGGTATCTGATCGTCGCGATCCCGATCGTGTTCCTTGTCACCGCCGGCGTCGGCGTGCTGCTCGAGGCGACGCTGGTGCGGCGGCTCTACACCCGGCCGCTGATGACGCTGCTCGCCACCTGGGCGGTGAGCCTGCTCATCGTCAATCTGGTGCGCGTCGGGATCGGCGCCCAGAACCTCCAGTTCGTGACCCCCTCGTGGATGTCCGGCGGCCACCTGCTGATGGGCGACTTCATCGTCACCTGGAACCGCCTGTTCGCCATCGTCTTCGCGGCGCTGACGCTGGCGCTGACATGGTTCGTGCTGAAGCGCACGCCGCTCGGCCTGGAGATCCGCGCGGTGACGCAGAACCGCGCAATGGCCGGCTGCATCGGCATCGCCACGCGCCGCGTCGACATGATGGCGTTCGGGCTCGGGTCCGGGCTCGCGGGCGTCGCGGGACTGGCGCTTTGCCCGATCTACAACGTGAACCCGCAGATGGGCTCCACCTTCATCGTCGACAGTTTCATGGTCGTGGTGCTGGGCGGGGTCGGCACGCTCGCCGGCACGGTGATCGCCTCGCTCGGCGTCGGACAGGTCAACGTGCTGATCGAGCCGCTCTACGGCGCGGTCGCCGCCAAGGTCATCGTGCTGCTGATGATCATCGCGTTCCTGCAGTGGCGGCCCGAGGGGCTGTTCGCCGTGAAGGGCCGACGCAAGTGAGCGCCCGTCACGCCTGCGAGCGCCCTGCGCCCGGCGCCGCGCTCCGCCGCCCGCCTTTCCGCGCCGCCGCCGTGTCGGGGCGGCCGTCATGAGCCCGAAGTCCCACATCCTCCGCCGCGTGCTGGAGGACCGCATGTTCGTCGGCGTGACGGTCGCGGTCGCGGTCGCGGGGCTGGTGGTCGCGGCCGTCCCCGGCCTGTCAGGCTATCGCGTCAACGTGGTCGGGCAGCTCGCCTGCTTCGCCCTGCTGGCGCTCTCGCTCGACCTGATCTGGGGCTACGCCGGCATCCTGAGCCTCGGCCACGGCCTGTTCTTCGCCATCGGCGGCTACGTGATCGGCATGCACCTTTTGGAGCATTCGGTCGCGACCACCGGCGTCACGCCCGACATCGTCCAGTTCATGGGCTGGACGGCGCTGCCCGGCTGGTGGAGCCCGCTGGAGAGCTTCCCCGTGGCGCTGGTCGCCGCGCTCGCCTGCTCCTTCGCGGTCGCGTTCCTGTTCGGCTGGGTGTCGTTCCGCTCGCGGGTCGGCGGCGTCTATTTCGCGATCATCACCCAGGCGCTCGTCTATGTGGCGATGCTGCTGATGTTCCGGAACGACACCGGCTTCGGCGGCAACAACGGCATGACCGGGTTCCAGACGATCTTCGGCGCGCCCTTCCAGTCGCCGGGCGTCGCCAAGGGGCTGGCGGTGACCTCGCTCACCGTGCTCGTGGCGGCGCTCGTCGCCTGCCGGCTGCTGATGATCGGCCGGTTCGGCCGCCTGCTGGTGGCGACGCGCGACGACGAGACCCGCCTGCGCTCGCTCGGCTACGAGACGCTGCGGCTGAAGCTCGGCGTCTGGTGCCTGTCCGCGGTTCTGGCGGCCATCGCGGGCCTGCTTTACGTGCCGCAGGTCGGCATCATCAATCCGCGGGTGCTGTCGCCGGAACTCTCGATCGAGATCGCGGTCTGGTGCGCCATCGGCGGGCGCGGGCGGCTTGCGGGCGCGGTGATCGGCGCCGTGCTGGTCAACGCGATCAAGTTCTCGCTCTCGGCCACCATGCCGGAGCTCTGGCCGTTCATCCTCGCGGGCCTCGTGATCCTCGTCGCGCTGATCTTCCCGAACGGCCTTCTCGACATCGGCCGCTGGAAGCCGACCTGGATCGCGCGCCCCGACGCGCTCCGGCCGAAGGATGCGACGCCATGACGGTCGCGGTCCTGGTGGAGGGGCTCACCGTCGAGTTCGGTCGCTTCCGCGCCATCGACGACCTGTCGCTCGCGATCGACTACGGCGAGGTCCGCGCCGTGATCGGCCCGAACGGCGCCGGCAAGACCACGCTGCTGGACGTCATCTCCGGCGTCAGCCGCGCCCGGTCGGGACGGATCCTGTTCGACGGGACGATGGAGCTGACGCGGGCGTCGGAGGCGCGGATCGCGCGTTCCGGCGTGCGGCGGAAGTTCCAGAAGCCGAGCGTGTTCGAGGCGCTCACCGTCCGCGACAACGTGGAGATCGGGCTCGGACAGGCCGGCGACGCCGCGGCCCGGGAGCGCGTTGAGCGCACGCTCGAGACCGTGGGCCTGAGCGCCGAGGCGGGGCGGCTGGCGGGCGAACTCGCCCACGGCCAGAAGCAGTGGCTCGAGATCGCCATGGTGGTGGTGTCGGAGCCGAAGGTGCTGATGCTCGACGAGCCGGTCGCGGGGCTGACCGACGAGGAGACCGAGCGCACCTCCGCGCTGATCCGCGCGCTGAAGAGCCCGGAGCGCGCGATCATCGTGGTCGAGCACGACATGGATTTCGTCGAGACCATCGCGGACCGGGTCACGGTGCTGCACGAGGGCCGCAGCCTGTTCGAAGGCTCGATGGCCCGCGCCCGAGCCGACGCCCGCGTCGTCGACGTCTATCTGGGGCGCTGAGGCCATGACGCTCGCCGTCCTCGACCTGGACCAGCATTACGGATCGGCGCAGGCGCTGCGCCGCGTCAGCTTCGAGATCGCGCCTGGCGAATGCCTCGCGGTGCTCGGCCGCAACGGAGCCGGCAAGTCGACGCTGCTGAAATGCCTCGCGGGCGTGCTGCCGGTCACCCGCGGCGCGATCGAGCTGAACGGCGTCGACATGACGCGCGCGCCGAGCCACCGACGCTCGCGCGCCGGCTTCGCCTACGTGCCGCAGGGCCGCGAGATCTTCGCGGAGCTGACGGTGCGGGAGAACCTCGTGGCGGCCGCCCGCCCGCACAGTGTCGCGACCGAGGAGGCGTTCGAGGAGATCTACGGCCTTTTCCCCGTGCTGCGCGAGATGGCGGGCCGGCGGGGAGGGGCGCTCTCCGGCGGCCAGCAGCAGCAGCTCGCCCTGGCCCGCGCGCTGGTCACCCGACCCAAGGTGCTGGCGCTCGACGAGCCGACGGAGGGCGTCCAGCCCTCGATCGTCCAGCTGATCGAGACCGTGCTGACCGGCCTCAAGGGCCGCATCTCGATCCTTCTGGTCGAGCAGTATCTGGATTTCGCGACCGCGGTCGCGGACCGCTTCGTCGTCCTCTCGCGCGGCCAGGTGGTCGACGGGGGCGCGCGCGCCGACATGAGCCGCGAGCGGCTCTCGAAGTTCATGTCCGTCTGACGGAAACCGAGGAAGTCCAATGGCCCGCCATCACACCATCTCGTCCGCGCCCGAAAACATGGTCTGGGGCTATCTCGACTCAAGCCTTGAGCCCGTCTGCCGGATCGCGTCCGGCGACACCGTCTCGCTGACGTCGTTTCCGGCGGGCGGCAAGGAGTGCCTGCCGCCGGACGCGAGCCGCGTTCCGGCCGACTATCGGGCTGCGCTCGACACGCTGAAGCAGGGCGGCGGCCCGCACTTCATCACCGGGCCGATCTATGTGGAGGGCGCCAAGCCCGGCGACACGCTGCAGGTCGACATCCTCGAGGCCAAGCCCACCATGGACTGGGGCTTCGTGGCCATCCTGCCGCTGCTCGGCACGCTGCCGGACGAGTTCACCGACTACGAGACCATCCATCCCACCATCAGCCCCGCGGGCGACGTCTGCACCATGCCGTGGGGCGTGGAGATCCCGCTCGATCCGTTCTTCGGCATCATGGGCGTCGCGCCGCCGCCGGCTTGGGGGCGCGTCGGCTCGCCGGTGCCGCGCGCCTTCGGCGGCAACATGGACAACAAGGAGCTGAAGCCCGGCGTCACGCTCTATCTGCCGGTCTTCAACGAGGGCGCGCTGTTCTTCGCCGGCGACGGCCACGGCGTGCAGGGCGACGGCGAGGTGTGCATCACGGCGCTCGAGATGGGCATCGAGGGCGCGTTCCGCCTGACGGTGCGCAAGGACCTCGCGATCGAGTTCCCGTTCGCGGAAAGCGAGACGCACCTGATGTCGATCGGCCTCGACGAGGATCTCGACGACGCCGCCAAGCAGGCGGTGCGGGAGATGGTGCGGCACGTGTGCCTGCGCTCGAACCTCACCCGCAACGAGGCCTACATGCTGTGCTCGCTCGCCGGCGACCTGCGCGTCACGCAGCTCGTGGACGGCAACAAAGGCGTCCACATGATGCTGCCGAAGTCGATGATCTGACGCGGCGGGACCGGGGGCGGCGACAGCCTCGCCGCGCCCGGCGCCCGCACGCGCGATCGCTCCTGGCTCCCGGAAGCCCTCTCATCGATCTGAGGCTGCCGACGTTGGCGCGCAGGGAAAAAGAGACGTCTTCAGGAGCAGGATGGAAGCGCGCCTCCAGGCACCCCACGAGTTGCTTCATAAGCAATTATGTATATAAATTTAACTAATATTTAGTCGTCTATTAATTCTTCGTAAGACCGTTTCTCATCTTCCTCAAGTTTGTGGGTCGGAAAAGAAATATAATCGAGAGCGCCCGCATTGAGAAACAGAGTACGGTGATAGCCCTCGTAGGGGGCTCGTATCATGATTGGCTCCTCATCATGATCTGGACCATAGGGATAGTGGATGTCCAGTAGAGGCTCGATGCACTCGAACGTGTTCCAGCCAAAAGACGAAAAGTCTCGCCGGATCCCGCTGGACAGCTGAACGGTCACCGTGTCCACCAACGCAAATATGGCTTCTGTATCCGCCGCTCTTGCAGCTTTTTCAGCCTCAAGGTTCTGAGGCTCAATAAGCCCATCCTCCACCAGTTTATCGAACTGGGCGTCCGTCACTCGGAGGCAGACCGAGGCAAGACCGCTTGAGCTCTCTATGTTCGGCTTGACTAAAAGCCCGTTTGGAAATGTCTTAACATCGTCATGCCCGAGCTTGTCTCGGGCATCCACGACTTGAACGTTCACGGGTTTGATCGGCGGAAAGTCGTGGATGCCCGGCTCCGCCGGGCATGACGACAGTTTGCATCGCGCGCTGCGCGCAAGTTGCAGACAAGCCTTAAAAGCTGGCGGAGAGGGTGGGATTCGAACCCACGGTGGAGTCGCCCCCACGGCGGTTTTCAAGACCGCTGCCTTAAACCACTCGGCCACCTCTCCCGCGCGGGCGAATCCGGTTGAAACGGGGCGCCGCGGGCGGGGCGGATCATGGCGAAGCGCTTTTCGCGCCGCAACGGGAAATCGGCGCGAGGGGGCGTCCCGGCGACGGGGCAGGGCGCGCGCGGGGGAGAGCGTGTGTGCGATGGCGCAGAGCGTTCGCGTAGGAGAGAGCGCCCGGACGTGGGGCTGCGGCGTGGATGTTGGCCCTTGGAGCGTGGTCGGCAGGGAGTGATCCGGCCGGGCGGCGGCCGTCGCCGCACATTTTTTTCGTCGTCGTAAATAGGCTCGTGAGAACCAAAGCGATCGCGTTAGGGCTTTGGTAACCGCCCGGTGATCAGCTTGGGATCGCGGCCGTATCGCGTTCTTGCCGCTGGCTGGTCGGCGCCCGCCGACGGGAGTGTCGCGTTCGCGCCACGCTCTTGCCACAATTGACCCACTTGTTCTATCGCGTATGTGGCGGCCCTGCGGCGCGCCATGTTCGGGCCTGATAAGCCCTCGTCCGTCGCGACGACGCGCCGTGGTTCGCCACAGGCGCAGGCGTCGAAACGGCGTGTGAAGGAACGGCGGAATGACTCATCGCGCGACGACGTCGGAAACCGAGCAGCGTCGCGCAGGGCTTTTCAACCCGTCCCCATCCCGATCCCTTTTTGCTCTCGCGGCGATCGCCGCGGCCGGACTGCTGGGCGCCTGCTCGGCGCAGACCGCGCGCACGCCCGTGGCGCAGGCGGTTCCCGCGCCGGGCGCCGCCGTCGTC
>NZ_JBHTMX010000156.1:0-6462 GCF_042679725.1 Methylopila musalis | reverse complement strand
CCACGACTTTCCGTCGGGCGCAAGCGTCGACGTCCAAGTCGTGGATGCCCGAGACAAGCTCGGGCATGACAGTTGAGCGTGGTTTCAGACCTGTTTCCGGATCAGGCCGCGTCGTCGGTGGCGCGCACGCCCGCCTGCAGCGCGGCGAGTTCGGCCTTGACGGCCTTGGCGGCCGCCTTCTCCACCGCCCGGTAGCGGGCGACGATCTCCTCGCCGAAGGGCGTCAGCTTCGCGCCGCCGCCATGCTTGCCGCCCGCCTGCGAGGCGACGACGGGGCGGCCGAAGATCTTCGTGGTCTCGTCCACCAGATCCCAGGCGCGGCGGTAGGACATGCCCATGGCCCGGCCGGCGGCGGAGATCGACCCCTCGCGGGCGATCGCCTCCAGCAGCTCGACCTTGCCGGGGCCGACCCGGCCGTCGGGGTCCATGACGATCCACAGTCGCAGAGAAGCCATTCGTCCGCCTGAAAGCCGCACGGCGGCGGGGCGTAACGCCCGCGCCGCCGTGGAGTTCGCAACGGGCGCCAGAGTCGGCGGGCGCAGGCCCGCCGTCAATGGTCCGCGTGGCGGTCAGAACGTCGCCTTGGCCCGGGCGAACAGCGTGCGGCCCGCCTCCGGATAGCCGTACTGGACGGCGTAGTTCTTGTCGAACAGGTTGCGCACGCCGACGCCCGCCGAGAAATTCTCGGTGAAGGCGTAGTCCGCGGACATGTTCACCAGCACGAAGCCGCCGTTCTTGTCATAGGCGTTCTCGCTGCGGTTGGTGGAGTAGCGCGACGAGGACAGCTCCACGCTCGGCGTCAGGTCGAGGCCCTCATAGGCCCGCCACTTGGCGTAGAGCAGCGCGGAATGGCGCGGCGTGCCCACCGGCTTGATCTCCGGGTTCTCGGGCGCGTCGATCTTGCGGCGCAGGTAGGTGTAGTGGCCGCCGAAGGCGAGCGTGTCGGTCGCGGTCCACTCGGCCTTGAGCTCGACGCCGTAATAGTCGCCGTCGCCAACGTTCTGGTTCTGGTTGTAGACGAGCTCCTGCGTGGGATCGGTCGGATCAGTCATCGTGACGGTCACGCCCTGGATGACGTCCTTCACGTCGCTGTAGAAGGCGGTCGCGCCAAGGGTCAGGCCCGGCCGCACCATGTCGGTCCAGCCCATCTCCCAATTCTGCGCCCGCTCGGCCTCAAGGCCGGGATTGGGCAGGGCGTCGCCGAAGCGCGTGGAGAAGCGCTCCCACAGCGTGGGGAAGCGCGTGCGGTCCGAGACGCTGGCGTGGACGCGGCCGGCCTCGCTTAGCTTGTAGATCGCGGCCGCCTGCCAGTTCCACGCGCCGTCGTTCTTCTTGTCGTACTCTCTCAGGTACGAGTCCGCGCCCGAGTCGACCACATACTCCGCCTTGTCGAGCACGCGCCGGTCGTAGGAGAGGCCGGCGACCAGATCGAGCCGTTCGGTGGCGTGGAACGTGTTCTCCAGCGCGAAGGACATGGTGTCCTCCGACTGCTCCGCCTCGGCGTCGAACACGCTGTTGACGCCGGGACTGGCGAGATTGCGCGGCTCGTGCACGTCGCGGCGCCAGTGGAACGCGCCCTTCAGCGTGTTCATGGGGATCAGCTCGGTCCCAAGCTCGACGCTGCCGCCATAGCCGGTCTCGTCGTAATAGCTGTCGAAGGAGCGTCCCGTCGCCCGCGTGGTGAACGTGCCGTCGTCATAAGCCGAGAGCAGGTTGTTCAGCTTGTTGTAGAACAGCTTGCCGTTCACATAGGACTTCTCGCCGAGCGCGGTGTGGGAGAGGAAATAGACGCTCTCATAGTCCCACTTCGGCCATTCCCAGCTGCGCTGGAAGCTCGGCGTGCCCGTGGGCGAGGGGCCGGTGACGCCGCGGATCGGCTCCTCCGTCGAGAACGGCGCCTCCTTGCGGCCTTCCTGCTTGGTGTAGCTGATCGAATACTCGTCCGTGTCGTTGGGCGTGACGCCGGCCTTCAGGTTCACGCGCCAGTCGCGGGTCTCCGCATGGTCGCGCCGGCCGCCGTTCTCGGTCTCCACGCCGCCGAAGCTGACCGGATCGAACCTGCGGGACAGGAAGAAGCCGTCACTGCTGCGGTAGCCCGCGTTGGCCTGCAGGTAGAACTTCTCCTGCAGCGTGCCGAGGGAGGCCGCGCCCACATGGGAGGCGAGCTTGCCGGTGTTGCCGAAGTCGATGGTCTCCTGCGCGCTGAAGTCGAGCGCCTTGGTGGGCTTGCGGGTCACCAGATTGATGGCGCCGCCCATGCCGCCGGGGCCGTTCAGCACCGAGACGTAGCCCTTCTGCACCTCCACCGCCGCCAGATCCGGGGTGATGAAGCGCCCGAGGTCGAGGCGGTTGTCGTAGGGCAGGTAGACGCGCACGCCGTCGATCGACAGCGGCGCCTGGAACAGGTCGAAGCCGCGGATGTAGGCGACCTTCTCGTTCCGGCTGCCGCCGAAGCCGTCCACATGCACGCCGGGAACCAGCGTCAGCGCGTCGTCCAGCGAGGCGCGGTTGAAGACGTACATGTCCTGCGCGGTGGCGCGGTCCTGCGACAGCGCCTGGCCGGAGGTGCCGCCGGCGGCGCGATCCGTGCCGATCACCGAAATCTCGCCGAGCTGGAACACGCCGGTCTCGGACGCGTCCGGGGCCGCGCTCGCGGGAACCGCCTGCGACAGAGCCGGGCCGCAGGCCGCCACCAGCGCTCCCAGCGACACCGCAATACGTGAACGAATATAACGCACGACTGACGTCCTCCTCAGTCCCGACCGACTCGCGGCCGGAGTCCCCCGATAGAACGTCATCGCTGGCATGCCGCGACGGACGCCGCCAGTCACACCATCGCCATATTTCGTCAAACATAGCGATGCGCGCACGGGCGTTGCCGAAACGCAACGTTCCCGGCGTGCGACCGCAGGTCAGCCGCCGATGTCGAAGTCGCCTTTCTGCGGGGCCGCGAGCGGCGTGAACAGGCAGCGGTCCGGCTTCAGGTCGATCAGCGGCGTGCCGTCGAGGCAGTCGAGCCCGCGGACCAGAACCGTCGCGCCTTCGACGCCGACCAGCGTCGCGAGCGAGGTCCCGATCGGGTTCGGTCGCACCGGCGAGCGCAGGGCGAACGTGCCCTTGGTCACGCCGTCTTTGGTGGGGCTCTGGAGCACGAGGTCGCGGCGGGATTCGTGCAGCCAATAGAGCACCTCCACCCGCTCGAACGCCTCGATCCCGGCGAGCGCCGGCGCCCACGGCTCGAAGATGTCGATGCGACAGACCGGGCCGTCCGTCCGCCCCTGCCGCGGACATTCGAGCCGCGAGGTCCACGGGGTGCGGATGCGGCCGATGAAGGTCAGGCCCGCGTCGGTCGCGGGCGGCGGCGCGACGGCGACCTCGCCGTCGCGGATCTCGTTCAGCCGGACCATGGATCAGTCCACGCCGACCATGACGTCGGACGCCTTGATCACCGCATAGGCCTGCTGGCCGGTCTCGAGCTTCAGCTCGTCCACGGCCGCGTTGGTGACGGAGGCGGTGACGATGGTTCCGCCCACGTCGAGCTTCACATGGGCGGTGGTGGCGCCCTTGGTCACCTCGACCACCGTGCCCTTGAGGACGTTGCGCGCGCTGAGCTTCATGGGGTTTCTCCTGATGTGGGCAGGGACGGCGCGACGATGCGCCGGCCGAGTTCGGGAACATAGGGCGTGGCGACCGGGACCCCATACAGCGCCTCGAGCCGTTCCGGGGTGAGCGTCTCCTCCGCGGTTCCGAGCGCCGCGATCCCGCCCTCCGCCATCAGCGCCACGCGGTCGGCGACGAGGAAGGCGTGATCGGGGTCGTGGGTCGACAGCACCACCGCGAGGCCGCGGGCCTTCAGGCCGCGCACCCGCTCCAGCACGCGGGTCTCGTTGCCGAGATCGAGGCTCGCGGTCGGCTCGTCCATCACCAGCACCTTCGGCTCCTGCGCCAGCGCGCGGGCGATCAGCGCCAGCTGGCGCTCGCCGCCGGACAGCTCGGTGTAGACGCGGGGCGCAAGCCGCCCGACGCCGAGGCTGTCGAGCGCAGCTGTCGCCGCCGCGCGGTCCGCCGGGCCGGGGCGATCGAACAGGCCGACCCGCGCGGCGCGGCCCATCAGCGCCATGTCCGCCACCGTGAAGGGAAACAGCGCCGCATGGGCCTGGGGCACATAGGCGACCGCCTGGGCGAGCCTTCGGCGCGGCCAGCGGGCGATGTCCTCGCCGTCGAGCGTCACCCGGCCGGCCTTGGGCGGGATCAGGCCGAGCAGGGTCTTGAACAGGGTGGTCTTGCCGCAGCCGTTCGGCCCGAGCAGGCACAGGACCTCGCCCGGCCGGGCCTCGAGCGCGATGTCGCGACCGACGGTGACGCCGCCATAGCCGGTGGAGAGCGCCTCGGCCGCGAGCGTCACGACCAGCCCCGCCGCGCGGTCGCCAGCAGCCACAGGAAGAACGGCGCGCCGATCGCGGCCGTGAGCACCCCGAGCGGGATCTCGATCGTGGCCGCCTGCCGCGCGACCAGATCGACCCCGACCAGAAAGCCGCCGCCCAGCATCAGCGAGGCCGGGAGCAGCTTCGCGAAATCCGGCCCCACCAGCAGCCGCGCCACATGGGGCACGATCAGCCCGACCCAGCCGATGACCCCGGTGACGGAGACCGCCGCCGCCGTCATCAGCGTCGCGGCGGCGACCAGCAGCGGGCGGAGCGCGCGGGTCTCGACCCCGAGCGCGCGCGCCTCCTCCTCGCCGAGCGTCATCAGGTTCATGCGCCAGCGCAGCGCCACAAGCGGCGCGAGCCCGAGCGCGATCGCGGGCAGCGTCGCGGCCAGATCGCCCCGGGTGACGGAGGCGAGGCTGCCCAGCAGCCAGTAGGTGATGGCGGGGAGCTGGTTGTACGGATCGGCGAGGATCTTGATCAGCGACAGCGCGGCGCCGAGCAGCGCGCCGACCGCGACCCCGGCCAGCACCAGCACCAGCACCGGATCGCGCGTGCGGATCGCCGCGCCGACCGCATAGACCGCCGACACCGCGCCGAGGCCGCCGAGAAAGGCGAGCGTCTGGATCACCAGCACGTCGAGCGACAGGAACACGCCGAGCGCCGCCCCGAGGCTGGCGCCGGCGGAGACGCCCAGAATGTCCGGCGAAACCAGCGGATTGCGGAACAGGCCCTGATAGGTCGCCCCCGCCGCGGCGAGCGCCGCCCCGATGGCGAGCCCCGCCAGCACCCGCGGCAGCCGCACCTGCCAGATCGCGGTCTCGGTCGCCGGATCGAGCCCGGAGGGCAGGCCGAACGGCTTGGTGGCGAGCACGGTCAGCACCTCGCCGGGGGTGGCCGCGAACTTGCCCGAGAACAGGGCGAGCGCGACGATCGCCATCAGCGCCGCCGCCGGCGCCAGCCGCCGCCAGAGCGGCGCGCGAACCTCGACCGCGACCGCGGCTTCGCTCACCGGCCGGCGCCCGCGGGCGACGGGACAGCGCCTGCGGGCGGCAGCAGCCGGTCGAGCTCCGGCTCGCCCAGCGCGACGCCGTAGAACAGGGCGTAGAAGCGTTTCGTCTCGGCCCGGAGGTCGTCGGACGACCCGCCGCCGTAGAGCGCGCTCGCCAGCCAGCGCAGCCCGATCAGCCGGTTCACCGCCGGCGGCGCGTCGAGCCAGCCGAACGGGAGCGATGGCGCGGCGTAGACCCGACCGTCGCGCACGGCCTTGATTCCGGACCAGATCGGGTCGGTTTTCGCCCGCGTTGCGAAACGTTGATCAATGGTGACGACCGCGTCCGGGTTCCAGCCGAGGATCTGCTCGGGCGACACCCGGGCGAGGCCGGTCCCGCCCTCCGCCACATTGACCGCGCCCACTGCGTCGAGCGACTCGACCGTGATCGAGCCCTTGGGCGCGGTCTCCAGCCCGTCCGGCCCGCGGGCGTAATAGACCCGCGGCCGCTCCTCCGCCGGAATGCGCGCGACGCCCTCCGCCACGGAGGCGAGCGTGTCGTCGGCGTAAGCCGCGAGTTCGGCGGCGCGGGTCTCGCGGTTCAGGGCGAGGCCGAGGCTGCGCAAGGTGTCCGGCGATGCGGCCAGCGCGCCGTCGATGAGGATGTAGGGAATGCCGGTCTGCGCCTGCACCCGGTCGGCGAGCGAGGCGTAGGTGGCGTCCACCGAGCCCACGTCCACGATCAGGTCGGGCTTCGCCGCCAGCACGGCCTCGATGTTCGCGGTGCCGCCGCGCCCGGCGAGGCGGCCATAGGCGGGCAGATCGCGAACCTCCGGGCGCAGGAACGGCGTCTCGTCCGCGCCCGGGGCGCGGGTCCAGCCGGCGAGCAGGTCGGGCGCCAGCACATAGATCAGCACCGCCGCCGGCGGCCCGGCCGGCAGAACCCGCTTAGGCGCGTCCGGGATCTCCACGCGCCGGCCGGCGGCGTCGGTGAACACCTTGGCGGCGGCGGGACAGGCCGCGACCAGCAGGACGGCGACGAGC
>NZ_JBHTMX010000155.1:0-6468 GCF_042679725.1 Methylopila musalis | reverse complement strand
GGGGCGCGACGCTCGCGACCGCCTCCGCGCTGGCGGCGCTCACCGCCGGCGTGTTCGCCCTGCTCGTGTTCCAGATCGGCGCCGCATCGCTGTTGCACCGCCTCGGGCCGCCGGTCGCGGCCGACTGGGTCGAGCGCTACCTGCCGGGGGCGCGCGTTCCCGAGAGCCTGCTCCGGCCGCAGGAATCGCAGGCCGCGCTCTGGAGCCTCGAGGGCGAGGCGGGCGAGACGGCGCGCCGGATCGCAGCGCCCGGCGTGCGCCTGTCGGACCACACGCTCTACCTCGCCCAGTGGCGGACGGTGGACGACGCGCTGAAGCGCCTGTCCGACGGCGAGGCGGCCACGTTCGGCCGGGTGATGACGCTGTCGGGCGTCGATCTGTTCGGGCTTGCGCTCGGCGCCCGGCCGGCGGTGGGCACGTGGATCGTGCACGACGTGGGCCGCACCATCTCGCCCCTGGGAGCGGACGCGGCGCGCGCCTATCTCGCCGGCGCGGACACCGTGTTCGAGCCCACCTGCCTGATCGTGCAGGCGCCGGGGGCGGAGCCGATGACGCCGTGGTTCGCAGGCGCGCTCGCAGCGTCGTTCGAGGCCCGCGTGCTCACGCCGTGCTGGACGCTGCACCGCCGCGTCAGGGGCTGAGGATCAGGCGGCGGAGACCGCCAGCGCAAGCAGCGCATAGCGCCCCACCTTCGCCAGCGTGACCAGCGCCAGAAAACTCCACAGCGGCTCGCGCAGCATGCCGGCCACGAGGGTGAGCGGATCGCCGATGATCGGCGCCCAGCTCAGCAGCAGCGACCAGCGGCCGAAGCGGCGGTACCAGCCGGCCGCGCGGTCGAGCGCAGCGGGCGAGACCGGAAACCAGCGCCGGCCGCTGAACCGCTCCACCCGCCGCCCAAGCCACCAGTTGATCAGCGAACCGAGCACGTTGCCGAGGCTCGCCACCGCCACCAGCGCCCAGACCGGCTGCCGGCCGAGCGCGATCAGACCGGCGAGCGCCGCCTCCGACTGGGCGGGAAGCAGCGTCGCGGCGAGCAGGGCGGCGAGGAACAGGCCGCCATAGGCGCCGGCGTCGATCATGGCGGGCGAGGCTCCGGGGGTGAGGGCGCCCAAGGGCGGGGCGGCGACGACTGCGGTCGCCGTCCGTCCTCATGCCCGAGCGCGGGCGTCCGCTCCACGCTTAATCGGCGGCGCCATCAGCCGAGACCGGCGGGCGAACCGTCGCGGCCGGCGATCTCCGCCACTTCGGGCCGCTCGCTCCAGGAGGCGTGCGGCGCGCCCTGCAGGCGGCGGGGCGCCACGTCCCAGCGCTCGCCGGTCCAGGCCCGCACCTCAAGATCCACCCTTCCGTCCCGGTCCACGGTGAGGCGGTGATAGGCGTTGGGTTCGCCCCGGAGCCGGGTCGAGGTGGCGGTGGAGGCCTGAATCACCTTCATGGGGCGGCGGCCTTCGCCCGCGATCTCGTGCACATGCACGTAGCCCCGGTGCAGATGGCCGGCCAGCACCAGCCGCACATGGTTGCGGCGGAAGCAGGCGACCGCCTCGTCGGCGTGGCCCACCACGTCGAGGTCGGGCGCGCTGTCGGGGGCGTGGAGCGGATGATGCGCCACCACGATCCGCACCAGACCGGGCGGCAGCGCGGCGAACCGCTTTTCGAGCCGGCGCAGCTGGCGCAGGCCGAAGCGGCCCTTGGACCAGTCGAAGCCCCAGGCCATGCGCCGGGCGGTGTTAAGCCCGATCACCGCCACGGTGTCGTCGGTCCAGGTGGGTTCGATCTCGCGGGAGATGAAACGCCGCCAGCGGGCGTAAGGATCGAGGAAGCGCTGGGCGAGGTGGATGTAGGTGATGTCGTGGTTGCCGGGCACCGCGAACACGGGCGCGTTCAGGCTGCGCAGGAAGGCGCCCGCGGCCTGGTACTCGTGGCGGTAGGCGTGCTGGGTCAGGTCGCCGGACACCACCACGAGGTCCGGCGGATCGGCGTTGATCTCCGCCCGGAGCGCCTCCACCACCACCGGATCGACCCGGTCGAAATGGATGTCGGACATATGCACCAGCCGGGTCACGTGGGCGCGTCCTCCGTAGCTCGCGGCGCGGGCTCGACCGCTCCGTCCACGCGCGGGGCCAGCACCTTCAGCGCCTTCGGCCGGATGGCGTAGCGCAGCGGCGGCTTCAGCAGCATGGTCTCGCCGTCGTTCATCACCCGCATTAGCCGGCGGCGGCTCGTCACCGTCAGCGCGCGCACGTGGTGGGTTTCGAGATCGGCGTCCCGCGTCCAGTCGCCGAGCGCCATGCGCACCGACAGGCGCAGCAGCGGCCAGACGCTGAGCCGGCGGGTGGCGTAGAGCGCCAGTTCGCCGCCGTCGAGCCGGGAGCGGGTGAGCACGGAGCCGAAGCCCTCGTCATAGGCGTTGTTCGCCACCACGATCGCCTTGGAGCGCAGGGTGACCGGGCCGTCGCCCATATCGAGCCCGATCCGCATGGGCGGATAGCGGTAGAGCCCCTTCAGCCCGGCCGCGAACAGGCGCCACCAGCCGAGCGCGCCCATGTTCTCGCGGCCCTTCTCCCGCCGCTCGGCGAGACGGGAGGGCAGGCCGAGCATCGAGTTGCAGAGGAACACCCGGCCCGAGACGTCGCCCACGTCGATGGCGCGCACCGCGCCGCCCGCCATGGCGGCGATGGCGCCGTCGAGATCGAGCGGCAGCTTCAGGTCCTTCGCCAGCAGGTTCATGGTGCCGAAGGGCAGGGGCGCGAGCGCCACGTCGGTTCCCGCCAGAAGCTGTGCGGCGGCGGCGACGGTGCCGTCGCCGCCCGCCGTGAACAGGACGTCCACGCCGAGATCGCGGGCGCGGGCCATGCGGTCGACCACGTCGCCGGCGTCGCCGTCCGAGGCGTCCACCACCTCGAAACCGGCGGCCGTCAGCCGTGCGGCGATCTCCGCCGCGGCGTCGCCCCGCCCGAGCAGAGCCCCGGCGGAGCGGTTGACGACGAGCGCGACCCTCACCTGCGCAGCGCCTCCCGAGTCACGCTTCAGCAGCCGCGTCGTCCTGGGCGATGAAGCGCTGCAGGCGCTCCTGGTCGCGCCCGGCGCCGGTGACGAAGTACATGACCGCGATCAGCGCGATCAGCCCGAAGGCGATGGCCGGCGCGACCACGCCGCCGGACTGGAACAGCCGCACCACGATCAGCGAGCCGCAGACGATGGCGCCGAGGATCGGCACGATGATCGGCACCTCGAACTTGCCCGGCTTCTCGTCCGGCCGCCGCTTCAGCACCACCAGCGCCACGTTGACCACGGTGAACACGGTGAGCAGCAGCAGCACCGTCGCCTGCGCCAGCGCCTTGATGTCGCCGAGCAGGGACAGGACCATCACGATCGCGAGCAGCGTCAGGATGGCCACATGGGGCGTGCGGCGGGTGGGATGCACCTTGCCGAGCGCCTGCGGCATCAGCCCCTGCCGGGACATGCCGTAGAGCAGGCGCGAGCCCATGATCCAGTTCACCAGCGCCGTGTTCGACACCGCGAAGATGGTGACGACCGACAGGATGATCGGCGGGAACCACGGCGCGGCGCGCTTCACCACCTCCACCAGCGCCAGCTCCTTCGGCAGCTCGCTCCAGTGCATCACCGACACCGCCGACACCGCCACCGCCATGTAGATGATGGTCGCGCCGATCATGGCGAGGATAATGGCGAGCGGCACGTTGCGGCTCGCGTCCTTGCACTCCTCGGACACGTTCAGCATGTCCTCGAAGCCGATGAAGGAGAAGAAGGTCAGCACCGCGCCCTGCATGATCAGGACGGCGATGGCGCCGAGCTCGCCGTTGTGGCTCGCCTCGGGCGGGAACTCGGTCAGCGGGTTCGCGCCCCAGTAGGACACCGACACTGCGATCACCAGCAGCAGGCCGGCGGCCTCGATGATGGTGCAGACCACGTTGAAATACATGGATTCCTTGATGCCGCGCAGCAGGATGCCGGCGACGATCAGCAGGAAGCCGAACGCCAGAACCCAGACCGGGATCGCCTCGAGCCCCATCAGCTTCTGCACGCTCGCCGCCACCACGTTGGACTGGGTGGCGATCGAGGTCAGGCCCGAGCACACGACGGCGAGGCCGACCACGTAGGACAGCAGCGGAATGCCGTAGGCGCGCTGGGTCACATAGGCCGCGCCGCCGGCCTTGGGGTGGCGGGAGACCACGTTGGCGTAGGACAGGCCCGTCAGCATGGCGGCGATCATGGAGACCACGAAGGCCATCCACACCGCGCTGCCGAGCTGGCCGGCGGCCTGGCCCACGAGGCCGTAGATGCCGGCGCCCAGCATGGAGCCGAGGCCGTAGAGCGTGATCTGGAACAGCGTGACGGAGCGGTCGAGCGTGGGTTCGCCGTCCGCTCCGGCGCTGGCTGCGACGTCGGGTGTGCTCATGCCGGTTCGATCTCCCCTCGTGGACGCCGTTCGCGCCGGCGTTTCCTCACCGTGAGGACTCTAGGGCGCGCCGGGAACGCAACCAGCGGCGCCGGGCGCCGGATGGGAATTTTCGTTGCGGGAGAGGAAACGAAACAGGCGCGCCCTCAAGGCGCGCCTTCGTCGATGGGGAGGGAGCCGGCCGCGGGGCCGGCGCCGTCCGGGGTCAGTTCTGGCTGGTCTGCAGCAGCGGGGTGATGTTGCGGATCGCGACGCGGCGGTTGCGCTCCTCGGCGGAGTCCGTCTTCACCTTCAGATACTGCTCGCCGTAGCCCTGCGTGGTCAGGTTCTCGGCCGGGATGCTGAAATACTTGGTCAGCACCTCGGCGACCGCCTCCGCGCGCCGGTCGGACAGGGACAGGTTGTCCTCGTCGGATCCGACCGCGTCGGTGTGGCCCTCGACCATGAAGATGGTCTTCGGGTCCTTCTTGATCGCGTCCTCCATCGCCAGGCCGATGTTCTCGAGCTTGGTGATCTGGTCGTCGCGCACGTCCCACGAGCCGGTGTCGAAGGTGATGGAGTCAAGATCCACGCTGCGCACGCTGTCGCGCACCGGCGGGTTGTAGCGGATCTCGTCCAGCGTGTACTTCCGCTCCAGCTTGCGCACCGGCGGGGCCGTGAACGCGGTCTCGATCTGGCGGTAGGAGGCGCGGTCGGCGTCGACCACATACTCCTCACGCGGGATGTCGATCACGGGCGGCGGCAGGTCGATCGGCACGAAGGCGCTGGGGCGCGGGCCGCGCGGACGGTTGTCGATCAGCACGATCTCCTCGCCGCGGTAGCGGCGCGAGCGGCGGAGCAGGCGGCCGTCGTCGTCCACATAGGTGTAGATCTCGGAGCCGTCCGGACGCACGGAGATGCGCACGGTCTCGTCGCCGCGCCGCTCCTCGCGCCAGTCGCGCGCGCCGTAGCGGAAGCGCGAGCCCTCGTCCCGGCGGATGTAGGTGCGGCCGCCTTCGCGGATGATGGTGCGGTCGCCCTCGGTGATGATCACCCGGTCGCCCTCGCGGCGCTCGCGGCGCTGGTCCCGCAGACGGTCGATGCGGTCGTTCAGGCGGTCCTGCTCGCTGCGGGCGTCGCGACGCTCGTCGCGAAGGCGGCGCTGCAGATCGTTGATGCGCCGCTCCTGATCGGCGGTGCGGCCCTCCTCGCGGCGGTCGCGCTCGTCCCGACGATCGCGGGCCTCGTCACGGCGGTCCCGCTCGTCGCGGCGGTCGCGGGCGTCCTCACGACGGTCGCGCAGCTCCCGCAGACGGTCCTCGCGGGTCTCGTCGGCGCGGTCGCGGCGGTCGTCACGGGCGTCGTCGCGGCGGTCGCGCGGATCGGCCGGACGGTCGTCACGGGCTCGATCTGCCGGATCGCGGCGGTCGCGCCGGTCCTGCTCGGCCTGGTCTTTGGCGTCCTTGCGGTCCTTGTCGGCCTGCTCCTTGCGCTCGTCACGGCGCTCGCGCAGTTCGCGAAGCCGGTCCTCGCGGCCGCCGTCGCGCCCGTCCTGAGCCGCGTCACGCCGGTCCGGCCGATCCGGGCGATCGCGCTCGGCGGGGGGATCTTTGCGGTCGGTCTGCTCTTTCGGCTCCTTGCGCTCCTCGCGGGCCTTGTCGGCCTGCTCCTTGCGCTCGCGCAGACGCTCCTCGCGGTCGGGACGGTCGGGCCTCTCGGCGCGCTCCGGCTTTTCGGGACGCTCCGGGCGGTCCGGCCGCTCGGCGCGGTCCGGGCGCTCGGGACGTTCCGCGCGCTCAGGGCGTTCCGGACGTTCGGGCCGTTCCGCCCGCTCGGGGCGCTCAGGACGCTCTGCGCGATCGGGACGCTCCGGCCGTTCGGCGCGCTCGGGGCGTTCCGGACGTTCGGGCCGTTCCGCCCGCTCGGGACGCTCGGGGCGCTCCGCACGTTCCGGCCTCTCGGCGCGCTCCGGGCGCTCCTGACGCTCAGCGCGCTCGGGCCGTTCAGCCCGTTCCGGCCGCTCCGCCCGTTCCGGGCGCTCGCTGCGTTCGGCCCGCTCGGGCCGCTCG
>NZ_JBHTMX010000154.1:0-6473 GCF_042679725.1 Methylopila musalis | reverse complement strand
CGCGCATGCCCGCCGCCGCCGACGTGGGCGCGCTGTTCGGCCCGGAGGCGACGTCCCTCGCGTGACGCGGTTGCGCGTCGGCGCGGCCGGCGTATGGTGCGCCCGGTTCAATCGGGAAGATTTGCCATGCGTCCTGTCTACGCCGCGGCCGCGCTCGCCGCCCTCGTCGCGCCGGCCCTCGCCGCCGGGTTCAACCTGCCGCCCCGCGCCCCCGGCCAGTGGGAGATGAAGGTGCAGGTGGACACCGCCGCCATGCCGCCGCAGATCATCCGCATGTGCCTCGACGCCGAGACGGACAAGCTGCTGAACGCCAAGTTCGCCGGCGCGGCCTCGCGGCTCTGCTCGCGCCAGGAGCAGAAGACCGAGGGCGACGCGCTGGTGCTGGAGAGCGACTGCGCGATCGGCGAGATGAAGACCTTCTCCCGCAGCGTCGTCACCGGCGACTTCAACAGCGCCTATGTGATGCGCACCGACGTGCGGATGGAGGGCAGCAACGCCCCCGAAGGCGTGCAGCGCACGACGCCCGCCGGCCCGTCCTCGCAGCAGACCACCAT
This sequence comes from Methylopila musalis, assembly GCF_042679725.1. Classification (NCBI taxonomy): domain Bacteria; kingdom Pseudomonadati; phylum Pseudomonadota; class Alphaproteobacteria; order Hyphomicrobiales; family Methylopilaceae; genus Methylopila; species Methylopila musalis. The sequence continues at coordinate 5,919 of NZ_JBHTMX010000154.1, read as the reverse complement.
CGAGGCGAAGCGCGTCGGCGAGTGCGCCGAGGGCTTCAAGCCCGGCGACATGGATTTCGGCCTCGGCCGCGTGGTCAATCTGCGCGACATGCCTGACCCGAACATCAACTGAGCGGCGCGCGGGGGGGCTTCGGGCGCCCCCGCCTCAGCCGCCCAGCACCCGGCCGACGAGCCGGGCGGTGTAGTCGACCATCGGCACCACGCGGGCGTAGTTCAGCCGCGTCGGGCCGATGACGCCGAGCACGCCGACGATCTTCTGGTCGCCGTCCCGGAACGGGGCGGCCACCATCGACGATCCGGACAGCGAGAACAGCTTGTTCTCCGAGCCGATGAAGATGCGCACGCCGTCGGCGGATTCGGCGCGGCCGAGCAGCTCGATCACATCCTTCTTGCCCTCGAGGTCCTCGAGCAGCAGGCGCACGCGCTCCAGATCCTCCAGCGCCTTCAGGTCCTCGAGCAGGTTGGCCTGGCCGCGCACGATGAGCTGGCGCGGCGCGCCGGCGGCGGCGCCGGCCCAGCTCGCGAGCCCGGCGGCGACCACGTCGGCGGACAGCTCGTCCAGCTCGCGCTTGGCGCTCTCCACCGCCTCCTCGATCGCGGCGCGGGCCTCCTTCAGCGTGCGGCCGCGCACCCGCGCGTTGAGGAAGTTCGCGGCCTCCGTCAGCGCCGAGGGCGGCAGGCCCTTGGGCAGCGCGACGATGCGGTTCTCCACCGATCCGTCCTCGCCCACCAGCACGGCGAGCGCTTTTTCGGGCGCGAGCGGCACGAACTCCAGATGGCGGATGGCGGGGTCCTGCTTCGAGGTCACCACCACGCCCGCGCCGCGCGACAGGCCCGACAGCAGCGCGGAGGCGTCGGTCAGCACGTCCTCCACCGCGCGGTGGGCGCCCGCGCCCTGCACCTGCCGTTCGATCGCGGCGCGGTCCTCCTCCGCGAGGTCGCCCACCTCCAGCATGGCGTCGACGAAGAATCGCAGGCCGAACTCGGTCGGCAGCCGGCCGGCGCTGGTGTGGGGCGCGTAGATCAGGCCGAGCGCTTCGAGATCGGCCATGACGTTGCGCACCGAGGCCGGCGACAGCGACACCGACAGCAGCCGCGAGGCGTTGCGGGAGCCGAGCGGTTCGCCGGTGGCGAGATAGGTGTCGACGATGCGGCGGAAGATGTCGCGGGAGCGCTGGTCGAGCTGGCGCAGGCCGGCGAGGGCTTCGGTGGCGATGGGGCGTTCGATGGACATGATGGAATTGTTTCCCGATCCATCGGCGCGATCAAGCGCGACCCGCTTGCGGCGCAGGCTGCGGAGAGGCAGAAAGGCGCGCGATCCGACCTCTTAACGAATTCCAAACGCAGCAGGCCTTCATGACCACCCGTCCGTCCAAGCGCGCCTTCGACGCCTTGCGTCCCGTCACCCTCGAGCGGAACGTGGCGCGCTACGCGGAAGGCTCCTGCCTGGTGAAGTTCGGCGAGACCCATGTCTTGTGCTGCGCGTCGCTGGAGGAGAAGGCCCCCGGCTGGCTGCGCGGGCAGGGGCGCGGCTGGGTGACCGCCGAATACGCCATGCTGCCCCGCGCGACCCACGAGCGCACCCGGCGCGAATCCACCGCCGGCAAGCCCTCCGGCCGCACCCAGGAGATCCAGCGCCTGATCGGCCGCTCGCTCCGCGCGGTGGTGGACCTGCGCATGCTCGGCGAGCGCCAGATCACGGTGGACTGCGACGTGCTGCAGGCGGACGGCGGCACCCGCACCGCCTCCATCACCGGCGCCTGGGTGGCGCTGCACGATTGCCTCGCCTGGATGAAAGCGCGCGACATGCTGCGCGGCCCGGCGCTGAAGGACCATGTGGCCGCCATCTCCTGCGGCGTCTATCGCGGCCAGCCGGTGCTCGACCTCGACTACGCCGAGGATTCAGAGGCGCAGACCGACGCCAATTTCGTGCTCACCGGCTCCGGCGGCATCGTCGAGGTGCAGGGCACGGCGGAGGGCGCGCCGTTCTCGGACGAGGAGCTGATGGAGCTTCTGCGGCTCGCCAAAAGCGGCTGCGCGGATCTCGTGGCGCTTCAGAAGGCCGCCGTGGCGTGAATTCAGCGCCGGAGCGTCCGCGCCGCGGACGAGCGACCGGCTTCGGGACAAGACCTCGATGATCGAACTGCCGCCGCTCGGGCCCCGCCTGGTGATCGCCACCCACAACGCCGGCAAGCTGGCCGAATTCCGCGAACTGCTGGCGGCGTTCCCGGTGGAGCTCGTGTCGGCGGGGGAGCTCGGCCTCGCCGAGCCCGAGGAGACCGGCACCACCTACGCCGAGAACGCCCGCATCAAGGCCGAGGCCGCCGCGATCGCCTCCGGCCTGCCGGCGCTCGCCGACGATTCTGGCCTCGCGGTCGAGGCGCTGTGGGGCGCGCCGGGCATCTTCTCCGCCCGCTGGGCCGGGCCGGACAAGGACTTCGCCGGCGCCATGGAGCGGGTGGAGGAGGACCTTCAGGACCGGGGCGCCGTGACCCCCGACCAGCGCCGCGCGGCCTTCGTGGCGGCGCTGTGCCTCGCCTGGCCGTCGGGCGAGGGGCTCGACGTGGAAGGCGCCGTCCGGGGCGCGATCGTGTGGCCGCCGCGGGGACAGCTCGGCTTCGGCTACGACCCGGTCTTCCTTCCCGAAGGGCATCATCGCACCTTCGGCGAGATGAGCTCCGAGGAGAAGCACGGCGTGGAATGGGACTGGGACGGCCGGGCCACAGGCCTGTCCCACCGCGCCCGCGCCTTCGGCGAGCTGATGGCGGCGCTGTTCCCCGAAGGCCCGCCGCGATGACGGCCGAGCCCGGCTTCGGCGTCTATGTCCATTGGCCGTTCTGCGCGGCCAAGTGCCCCTATTGCGACTTCAACAGCCACGTGCGCCACAAGGGCGTGGATCAGCCGCGCTTCCTCGCCGCCTTCCGGCGGGAGATCGCGCATATGGCGGCGCTGGCGCCGGGGCGCCGGGTGGGCTCCATCTTCTTCGGCGGCGGCACGCCCTCGCTGATGACGCCGGAGACCGTGGGCGGGATCCTCGACGCCATCGCCGGCGCCTGGGGCGTGGAGGACGGCGTGGAGGTGACGCTGGAGGCCAATCCCACCAGCGTGGAGGCGGAGCGGTTCCGCGGCTACCGCGCCGCGGGCGTGAACCGGGTGTCGCTCGGCGTGCAGGCGCTGAACGCGGGCGACCTCGCGGCGCTCGGCCGGCTGCACAGCGTGGACGAGGCCATGGCCGCGGTGCGGCTCGCCACCTCGATCTTCCCCCGCGCCTCGTTCGACCTCATCTACGCCCGCCCCGGCCAGACCCCCGACGCCTGGCGGAGCGAGCTGACGCAGGCCATCGCCCATGCGCCGGAGCACCTGTCGCTCTACCAGCTCACCATCGAGGAAGGCACGCCCTTCCACGCGCTCTACGCCGCCGGCAAGCTGAAGACGCCGGACGAGGACACCTCGCGCGCCCTGTGGGACGTGACGCAGGAGGTGACCGAGCAGGCGGGCATGCCGGCCTACGAAATCTCCAACCACGCCCGGCCCGGCGCCGAGAGCCGGCACAACCTCGTCTACTGGCGCTACGGCGAATACGCCGGCGTCGGCCCCGGCGCCCATGGGCGGCTGGTGGTGGACGGGGTGCGCCGCGAGCTTGCGGTCGAGCGCAATCCCGAGCTTTGGGCGGCGGCGGTTGAGGCGGACGGCCACGGCCTCGTCATGGACGAGCCGCTGAGCCCCGAGGCCCAGGCGGACGAGTTTCTGGTGATGGGGCTGCGCCTCGCCGAGGGCATCGACCTCGCCCGGTTCCAGCGCCTGTCCGGCCGGCGGCTCGACAGCCGCCGCATCGACGATCTGGTGTTCGACGGCATGGTGGAGCGGCTCGGCCGCGACCGCCTGCGGGTGACCCGCGAGGGCTTCCCCGTGCTCGACGCGGTGGTGGCCGACCTCGCGGGCTGACGCGCCGCGCGAGGCCGGCGAGCCTCACTCCGCGAGGCTGAGGCCGACCCGGCTCCGCCGCGTCCGCCGCGCGATGGCGAGGAGCGCGACCCCCGTGAGCGCCGCCATGGCGGACATGTAGAGCCCGACCGCCCACAGCCCGTAGGTCCGGGCGAGCCAGGTCGCGAGATAGGGCGCGGGCGAGGCGCCGAGGATGCCGGCGAGGTTGAAGGCGAGCGAGGCGCCGGTGTAGCGCACCGCGGTCGGGAACAGCTCCGACAGCGCCGCGCTCAGCGGCCCGTAGGTGCAGCCCATCAGCCCGAGCCCGAGCGCGAGGAACAGCGTCACCTCCAGCGCATGGCCGCCGCCGAACAGCGGCTCGAACACGAAGCCGAACAGGAACAGAGCGGCGGTCGCCGCCAGCAGCGCGGTCGCCCGGCCCGCCCGGTCGGCATAGAGCGCGGACAGCGGGATGGTGACGGCGAAGACCACCATGCCGATCATCTGCAGCAGCAGGAACGAGCCGCGGCTGTAGCCGAGCGTGCTCACGCCCCAGCTCAGCGCGAACACCGTCATCAGGTAGAACACGGTGAAGGTGGCGGTGGCGCCGATGGTCGCGAGGCTCAGGATCGCACCATGCTCCCGCAGCACGGTCAGCATCGGCGTCTTGACCCGTTCCCGGCGGTCGATCGTCGCCTGAAAGGCGGGCGTCTCGGTGATCTTCAGCCGCACATAGAGCCCGACGATCACGAGCAGGGCGCTCGCGACGAAGGGAACGCGCCAGCCCCAGGCGAAGAACTGCTCGTCGGTGAGCAGGGCGCCCAGCACAAGGAAGCTCGCCGCCGACAGGATGAAGCCGATCGGCGCGCCGAGCTGCGGGAACATGCCGTACCAGGCCTCGCGGCCCTTGGGCGCGTTCTCGGTGGCGAGCAGCACCGCGCCGCCCCATTCGCCGCCGAGCCCGAGCCCCTGTCCGAGCCGGCACAGCGACAGCAGCAGCGGCGCCGCGATCCCGATCTGAGCGTAGGTCGGCAGCAGGCCGATGGCGACGGTGGAGAAGCCCATCAGCATCAGCGCCGCCACCAGCGTGGCCTTGCGCCCGAGCCGGTCGCCGAAATGGCCGAACACCGCCGCGCCTACGGGCCGGGCGAAGAAGGCGATGGCGAAGGTGGCGAGGGACTGAAGCGTCGCGGAGGTGGGATCGGCCGCCGGGAAGAACAGCTTCGGGAACACGATCACCGCCGCGGTGGCGTAGATGTAGAAGTCGAAGAACTCGATCGTGGTGCCGATCAGGCTGGCGAACAGAACGCGGCGGGGCGCGTTGGCGGGCGAGGACACGGGGCGCGATCTTCCCAAGGTGGCGGGTCGCCGATCGCTCTACCCCCGACGCGCGCCCGGCACAACGCCGGAACGCCTTCGCCTGTCAGCCGCGCCCGCGCGGGGTCCCGCTGAAGAAGGCGTCGAAGATCTGCTCCATGGCGCGGGCGTTGTGGGCCTGAATCTCGCGCCCGGTCTGCATCATCTGGTCGAAGGGCGTGTCGGCGGCGGCGGTGTCCTCGGGCGTCGCCGCGGCCTCGGGCTTCGCGTCCGCGGGCGGAGCGGGCGGCTGCTCCGGTCCGCTCTTGCCGAAGGCGCCGGACAGGATGTCCGCCATCATGTCGCCCATGGGGTTCGCCGGACCCTCGCGGCCCTCCCGCGCGCCTGCGCCGCCCGAAAAGGCGTCGATCCAGGTCTGGAACGGGTTCGACGGCTGCTCCGGAGCGGGCGCCTCTTTGGGCGCGGGCGCCTCCTCGCGTCGCCCGGACAGGATCTGCTCCCAAAACGCGCCGATGGGGCCGGCGCCGGGGAAGCCGGACGGCGCCGACGGGGCCTCCGCCGCGCCGCCGCTCGCCGCGCCCTGCGTCGCCTTCATGAAGCCGCCGATCAGGATGCTGGTCAGAACGGGCAGCACCTTGCGGATGATCTCCGCCTGCACGCCGGAGGCCGCGGCCGCCT
>NZ_JBHTMX010000153.1:0-6490 GCF_042679725.1 Methylopila musalis | reverse complement strand
AGGTCGAGCGGGGCGTAGCCGATGGCGAGCGAGACGGCGAAGGCGGCGATCACCACCAGGGCGAGGCCCGCCAGCAGCAGCCCGTGGCGGTCGGCCCGCGCCGCATGGGCGAGCCCGGTTTCGGCGGCGACGCTCATCGCGGCGCCTCCGCCGCGTCGGCCAGAATGTCGAAGGCGTCGGCGAGGCGCGGGCCGTAGCAGGTCCAGAGCTTCGGCGGGACAGCGGCGATGCGCACGCGGTCGCCGAGCTTGCGCAGCGCCGGGTGGCGCAGCATCTCGGTCGCCATGGCCGGCGGGCCCGCGCGCTCGCCGTCCACGATCAGCACGTCGATCCCCTTGGCGATCACCAGCTCCAGCGGGAGCTGGCCGTAAGTGTCGAGTTCAAGCTCCGCCACCACGTTGACGAGGCCCGCCCGGCGCAAAAGCTCGTCGATCAGGGAGCCCGGCCCCGCGCTGAAGCCGTTCGGCCGCAGCACCGCGGCGCGCGGCCTCGGCTCGCGGGGCGTGATCGGGCGGGACAGGCGGCGGTCGAGTTCGGCGATCATGGCCTCGCCCCGGTCGCCATGGCCGATGGCCTCCGCCACGCGGCGGATCTCCGCGCGCACGCCGTCGAGGGTGCGGGGCGCGTCCGCGTCCACCACGGGCACGCCCACGCGCCGCAGCATCGCCACCGACTGCCGGGAGGTGTAGCGCCCCGCGAGCACCAGATCCGGCCGAAGGCCGATGACCTGCTCGGCGAAGCCGTGGGTCGCCGGGACGCCGCGCGCCTCCTCGGCCACGTTGGAGCCGGCCGAGAGCGTCGACAGCCAGGTGACGCCCGCCACCTGCGACGGATCGCCGAGCCGGATCAGCAGCTCGTCGGTGCAGAGATTGATGGAGACCACCCGCGCCGGCGCGGCCGCGGCTGGCGCGGACGCGATCAGCCCGAGCGCGAGCAGCAGGCCGCGCAGGCGCCGGAAGCCGCCGTGACCATCGCCGCCCGCCGTCATGCCCGAGCTTGCCTCGGGCATCCACGACTTCAACGTTTGGGCGTCCGCCGAAGGGGAAGTCGTGGATACCCGCGCGAAGGCGCGGGCATGACGGAGATCGGACGCAGCATTCCGCGTGAGGGGGCGCCGCCGCTCAGCCATGGCGGAACCCCCTGCCCTGTTCGTCGATCGCCTCCGGCGCGCGGCCGAGCCAGCGGCGGGAGATCGCCCGCCAGGTGGCTAGGCGCGTGAAATCGGGCGTCTCGGACAGGCTGTCGTCGTCCTCGATGAAGGGGTTCGGGAAGAAGATCGAGATCATCGGCTCGCCCGCGCCGTTCCACATCTCGAAGCCCCAGGTCACCGGCCTGCCGTCGCGGCCGTAGCCCCGGAACAGCTGGGCCTTCGAGGGCTTGCGCCGCGCCGTCAGTGCGGGCGAGACCGGGAACCGCTCGGACCCCCGGTTCTCGCCGATGCAGAGATGGAAATGGCCGCCGGACCCGAACATGACGGTAAGATAGCCGTCGAGCAGGCCGATCGACTGGGGCGCGGAAGGACACTTCCACTCATAGGCCGCGCCCTCGATCAGCGGGCCGAAGCGCACGCTCTGCCAATGGTTCTCGAACACATCGCGGAGAAACGCCTCCAGCGTCGGCTCCTCCGCGGGCAGCGACCAGATCTCGCGCGTCAGCGCGCCGCCGTCGCCGCGCAGAGTTTGGGTCGGCGCGCGGGGCGCAACGGGTTCGAGCACGATCATGCCATGCCTTTCGACGGGGGAGGATCGCCCGGCGGACCGGGCGATCCGGTCCGGGATCAGAACGAGACCTTCACGCCGCCATAGGCCGCGCGGCCGGGCGCGTTGTACGTGAACACCTCCTCGTACCGCCTGTCGAACAGGTTCTCGACCCGGCCGTAGACCTCGGCGTTGGGGTGGATCTTGTAGGCCGCGCCCAGGTTGACCAGCGTGTAGGCTTTCAGCGGCCGGAGCGTGCGGGCGTAGGTGACGGCGTCGAAGGCGTAGTCCTTCTGTTTGCCGTTGTAGATCACGCCGAGGTTCACGTTGGCCCGGTCGTCGAGGAAGGCGTAGTTGACGTTGAGGTTGCCGACGTTGCGCGGCCGGCGGACCAGCTCGACGCCGGTCGGATCCTCGCCGTCCGAATAGGTGTAGGCCGCGCGCACGCTGAGCCCGTCGATCGGGCGCAGGGTGACGCCGAGCTCCACGCCCTTGATCCGCGACGTGCCGTCGAGGTTGATCGGCGTGGTCACATAGGCGCCGCTCGGGGTCTGGGAGCTGCGCGATGAGATCAGGTCGCTGACGCGCTGCCGGAAATAGGTCGCCTCGACGGTGACGCGGTCGTCCCAGAACGGCTGGTCGACGCCGATGTCCCAGCCGCGGGTCTTCTCCGGGCTGAGCGCGGCGTTGCCGACGTAATTGCCGTAGAAACCGAAAAGCTCGAGGATCGTCGGGTTCTTCACGCCGGTGCCGAAGGAGGCGCGGAGCTTGGTCTTGGTGGCGTCGAACGTGTAGGCGGAGGCGAGACGGTAGGTGGTCTCGTCCCGGAAGCGCTCGTTGAAGTCGTGCCGCACGCTTCCGGTGACGAACAGGTTCTGGAACAGCCCGAGCTGGTACTGCCCCACGACGCCGGTGTTGGTGATGGAGCGTCGCACCGGCCCCTGACCGCCGAACTCCGGCGCCTGCCACTTGCTCTTGCTGACCACGTGGTCGCGCTGGGTGTCGGCGCCGAAGGTCAGCACATGGCTCGCCGGCAGGCCGCCTTCGGTCGAGAAGCGGTAGTTGGTCTGGTAGTCGAGCTTCACCGTCTCGCCCACCGTGGACGAGCTGCGCCGGTCGTCGGCCTCGTAGTTCCGGCGGTCCTGATGGGTGTGGGACAGGCCGAGCACGTGGTCCCAGGCGCCGTCGAGCAGCGTGGCCTTGCCCTGCACCCGCCCGAAGAACTGCTTTCCGCGCTCGTAATCGCCGGACTCCACCGCCGCCGCGTAAGGAAAGCCCTGCGCCGCGCCAAAGTTGTCGCGATCGGCCCGGAAGCTGGTGTAGCGGGCGACGCCGGTCAGCTCGAACATCTCGCTCGGCCGCACCGAGACCTTCGCCAGCGCGCCGCCGCTCTCATAGCCGTCGCGGTCGCGGAAGCCGGCGTTCCAGGCGTCGCGCTTCTTGGCGACGGAGATCCCGTCGGCGTGGAACAGCTGGGTCGCGAACAGGTAGTCGTAGGCCTCGGTCCCGCCGGACACGGCGGCCGAGCCGTTGAGCGTCCCGAACGATCCGCCCTCGACCTGGCCGCGGAAGGACGGCTTGCCGTCGCCCCGGCGGGTGACGATGTTCACCACGCCGCCGGCGGCGTCGGAGCCGTAGAGCGCGCTCTGGGGCCCGCGCAGCACATCCAAGCGCTCCACCTCCAGCGCCAGCAGGTTGGCGAAGTCGTATTCGCCGCTCATGCCCGGATCGTTCATCTCGATCCCGTCGATCAGCACCAGCGTCTGGTTGCCTTCCGAGCCGCGGATGCGGATCTGCGTCAGCGCGCCGACCGGGCCGGTGCGGCTGACCGCGACGCCCGGAAGCTCGCGCAGCGCGTCGGACACCACGCGGATCTGGCGCGTCTCCAGCTCCTCGCGCGACAGCGAGGACACCGCGCTGCCGATGGCGGCCTTCGGCCCCTCCACCTTGTTGGCGGTGACGGCGAGCTCGGGCAGCGCCTCGGAGGCGGCGGGCTCGGCCTCCGGCGCATGCTGGGCGCGCGCGAAGGACGGAGACACGAGGGAGAGCGTGAGAGCGGACAGCGCGGCGACGCCGCCGTCGCGAAGGAGAGGAACGAGCATCGAGACCCCGGGCGGGACGAGTGGCACGTCACCGCGAACAGGAAGCCTCGCCGACCGGACGAAGCGCTCTACGCCCCAACCGATGGTTCGCCCACCATCGGTGCACCCCGCCCGACGCGTTCGCGTGTGACCACACGGATGACGGCAGGTCTCCTGACTCACGGGTCTGCGCGCCTTCGTCGCCTTCCCAGATCCCGCAGGACCCAGTGGCGGATGACGAGGCGCTCGCCGTTCACAGTAGCGGGGGCTGCCGCAGGATAAGGCCGGATGGCCCGCACTGCGTTCCCTTTTGATCCCCGAGGGGAACCGTCAGGCCGGACGCTATGGCGAAACTGTGGCCGCGGTCAATGCGACCTCGGTCGGTGACGCCGGTTCTGTCGCTGGAAAGCCACGGCGCGCCGGAACCCCGCGCGGGTCAGCTCCTGTCCGGTGTCGGGCGATCCCGCCATATATGATCCAGCATGTCCCGGAAGAAGCGGTCCGCCTGTTCGCGTTCCCCCGCCTCGGGGCGCGGAACGCGGGCGCCGAAGGTCTCGTCGGCGCGCCGGAACTCGTCCGCGATGAAGCCGATGATCTCCGGCGGCGCCACCGCGGCGCCGAGCTCGCGGGTCAAGGCCTTGCGGGCGATCAGATCGGCCATGATGGCGGCCACCGCCGGCGGCGGATCGCACTCGGCCATCAGGGTCTGGAACCGCATGGGCGCCACCGCCGCGTCCGGCCGCAGCCGCAGCCAGCGCAGGGCCGCCGCCGGCCGGACCATGTAGAACAGCTTCTTCAACGCGATCGGCTGGCCGTCGCGCAGATGTTGCTCCTGATGCGCGTAGCCGAGGCCGCGATAGTGGCGGGCGATGCGGTCACGGTCCGCCACCTGCTCCGCGAAGGCGAGGAACGCCGCCCGGAACCGCTCGTCCACACCATAGGCGATCGGCGAGGTCAGCCATTCGATCACCACGGCGTTGCCGTTCAGCAGCAGCCGAATCGCCTTGGCGAGGTCCCAGCCGTTGACGTCGAGCTCGCCCTCGATCGGCGTCTCGATGACGTCGCGCAGCGGCCACAGCGAGAGATAGCGCTCCGGCCGGTGGGCGTAGATGAAGCGGCAGTCGTAATCGCTGTCCGGCGAGGGAAAGCCCCAGGCCCGGCTGCCGCTCTCGATCGCGAGCGGGATCGCCACGCCGTGGGCGGCGCGGATCTCCGCGAGCCGTCGGTCGACGCCCGCGACGGCGTCCGCGTCCATGTCCGCAGGTAAGGAACGGCCGAGCATCACGCCTCCCGAGCGCCGGCGGCCGCGTCGCCGCCAAGTGTCGCCGCCAAATGTCCTGCCGCGTCGGCGCGCGGAAGTCCAGCGCCCGTGAGACGCCCACCTTAGAACCAGTCTAAATTATTGAATTTGCTATGGAATACGACCTTTCCTATAAGGACCCATGCGCGAGCGTCTGGGCCGTCCGTCCCGCCTCGCGCGGCGACGCCTTCACTGTTCGAGCGGCCATGACGTCCTGGCGAACCTCCCTCGGTCTGCTGTTCGTGGACCATCGCGCCCCGCTGGAGCGGCTGGTGGGCCGTCGCGTGCGCGACCGCGAGACCGCGGCCGAGATCGTGCAGGACGTGTTCGCGCGGGTGTGGCGGGCGGGCAGCGCCGGCTCCTCCGACGACGACCGGCGCATTCTCTATGCGGCCGCCCGCAACGCCGCGGTGGACCACAATCTGGCCCAGTCGCGCCGCGGCCGCGCCCTCGCCCGGCTGACGCCCGAGCAGCTCATGCAGGACGAGGCCGCCCCCGACCAGACCTTCGCCTCCCGCGCCGCCCTCGGCGCGCTCGAAGCCGCGCTCGCCGACCTGCCCGAGCGCACGCGGGAGATCTTCATCGCCCGCCGCCTGAAGGGCGAGAGCAACGCCGTCATCGCGGCCCGGCTCGGCATCTCGGTGCGGGCGGTCGAGAAGCATCTGGTGCGCGGTCTCGCCCAGTGCCGCGAACGACTGTCGGGCCATCTCGACGACGCCTGACGGCCCTGCCCCAGCCTGCGCCCTGCTCTCCCCGCCGCGCCGCGCGAGTGCGCCGCCGGGTGTTTGTCTATCATCGCGGGAGCGCGCAGCAGGGTGGGCGACGAAACGCGCCACCCTCTTGTCCCGGCCTTGAGCCGGGACCCAGACACGCTGGTTCCGCAGAATGAGCCTCGACAGCCGGGACGCCCTGCCCCCCACGTCGGCGGAAATGGGTCCCGGCTCAAGGCCGGGACAAGGAAGAGGGCGCCGCCGAGTGTTTGTTTATCGTGGCGGGAGCGCGCAGCAGGATGGGCGACGACACGCGCCACCCTCTTGTCCCGGCCTTGAGCCGGGACCCAGACACTCTGGTTCTGCAGATTAAGCCTCGACAGCCGGGCCGCCCTGCCCCGAGCGGCCGGAAGACGGAGCGGACGAATTTTTTCCCGCCGCCATGTTCGCCTTTCCAGCCGCCGTTCGTTCTGGATAAGGGAAGGCTGGAAGTTTTCTAAGGTCGAGCGGTGAACCAGACGAACATCGACGCGGACGCCGCCGAGGCGCGGAGGCTGACGCCCGACCAGCGGGCGGCGGCGGACGCGTGGCTCATGCGCCGCGACGGCGAGCACGGCGCCCGGGACGAGGCCGACTTCGAGGCCTGGCTCGCGGCCGATCCCCGGCACGCCCTCGCCTATGCGGAGAGCGAGCGTCTGTGGG
>NZ_JBHTMX010000152.1:0-6505 GCF_042679725.1 Methylopila musalis | reverse complement strand
GCCGCGCGCGGTCGGGCGCCGCGAGCCGCGCCGGGCCGCCGCCGTCGTGGAAGCTGTCGCCGAGCGCCACCACCGCGCGGGGCTGGTAGATCTCCACCAGCAGCGCCAGCCGGCCGAGCGTCGCCTGCGTGTCGTAGGGCGGCAGCATCTGGCCCCGGCGGGCGAAGGACGACCCCTTCTCCAGATGCAGGTCCGCCACGATCAGCGCGCCGCTGTCGGGCTCATAGACCGCGCCCGAGGCGTCGGCGACGAGCGCCGCGCCCGCGACGGACAGGGTCCGGGCCGGCGCGGTCCGGATCGGCGGGGGAGCGAGGGAGGCGGACGGAATCATGGACGGAACGTAGCAGGAACGATCGACCGCCGTCCATGGCGGTCGCGGCCGTGGCCGAAACGTCGCGCAACGGCCGGAGGCCCGCCCCCAAAGCGAGGCCCCCGGCCGCCGTCGACGCCGCGCGTCAGCGCGTCGTGGCCCAGAGCATGGTGCCGGCGAAGGTGCCGAACATGGCGAGAACTGCGGCCAGAACCATCACGTCTTCCATCGGCATGTCACATCCTCCCTGTGGAACGAGGGGCATGTGACGCCCGGAGCGAACCTGGCGCCTTGACGTGGATCAAGGCGCCGCGGGGCCCATGGCCTCCGCCACCAGATCCTCCGCCGCCTCGCGCAGCAGCGCGTCCTGCGCCGCGCCGTAGACCGGCTCGCGGCCGAGCTCCAGCAGGATCGGCACCGCGAGCGGCGAGACGCGCGCGAGCGGCGCGTGGCGGAGATGAGCGCGCACCCGCGCCAGCATCTCCGCCACCCGTTCGAGATCGATCAGCCCGCGGGCGGCGTCGGCGCGGGCGGCGCGCAGCAGGATGTGGTCCGGCTCGTGCCGGCGCAGCACGTCGTAGATCAGGTCGGTGGAGACGGTGACCTGCCGCCCGGTCTTCTCCCGCCCCGGAAACCGCCGCTCGATCAGCCCGGCGATGATGGCGCAGTTGCGGAAGGTGCGCTTCATCAGCGCGCTCTCGGCCATCCACGCCTCCAGATCGTCGCCGAGCATGTCCTGGTCGAACAGCGCGTCGAGCGAGAGCAGGCCGCCGGCGATCATGGCGGACAGGTCCGACAGGCCCCAGATCGCCAGCGCGTAATCCCCCGCCACGAAGCCGAGCGGATGGGCGCGCGCCCGCTCCAGCCGGCGGGTGAGCAGCATGCCGAGCGTCTGGTTGGCGAGCCTGCCCTCGAAGGTGTAGGCGACGATGAAATGCTTGCCGGCCTTGGGGAAGGTCTCCACCAAAAGCTCGTCGCGGGACGGCGCGGAGGAGCGCTCCGCCTGCAGGCGCAGCCATTCCCGCACCTGCGGCGGCAGCGCGTCCCAGCGGGCGGGATCGCCCATCATGTCGCGCACCCGGGCGGCGACGTCCGAGGTCAGCGGCATGCGCCCGCCCACATAGGTCGGCACCTTGGGCGCCTCGGAGGACGAGCGCGAAACATAGACCTCGTTCTCGATCAGCGCGTCGTAGCGCAGGATTTCGCCGCCGAACATGAAGGTGTCGCCAGGCGTCATGGTCTCGACGAAATACTCCTCGATCTCGCCGAGCACCCGCCCGCCATAGCCCGCCGGCCCGACCGCCCCGCCGGCGGCGCGGCGCACGCGGGCCAGTCGCACCTTCAGCGTCGTGGCCTCGATGATGGTGCCCACGTTCATGCGCCAGCGCTGGGCGACGTCCGGGTTGGCGACGCGCCACAGACCGTCCTTGGTGCGGCGGATCTTGGCGAAGCGCTCGTAGGAGCGCAGCGCGTAGCCGCCGGTGGCGGCGAAGGCGACCACCTCCGAGAACTCGTCGCGGGTCAGGGCGGCGTAGGGCGCGGCGGAGGTGACCTCGGCGAACAGCGCGTCCTCGTCGAACGGCCCGCCGCAGGCGACGCCGAGCACGTGCTGGGCCAGCACGTCGAGCGAGCCCGGCTTCACCGTGTCCGCGTCCTGCTGGCCGTCGAGCGCCGCCGCCCGCGCCGCCTCGCATTCGATCACCTCGAAGCGGTTCGCGGGCACGATCAGCGCCTTGGAGGGCTCGTCCAGCCGGTGGTTGGCGCGGCCGACCCGCTGCAGCAGGCGCGACGAGCCCTTGGGCGAGCCCACCTGCACCACAAGGTCGACGTCGCCCCAGTCGATGCCGAGATCGAGCGTCGAGGTGCAGACCACCGCCCTGAGCCGCCCCTCCCCCATGGCGGCCTCCACCTTGCGGCGCTGGCCCACGTCCAGCGAGCCGTGATGCAGGGCGATGGGGAGCGAATCCTCGTTCAGAAGCCACAGCTCCTGAAACGCCATCTCGGCCTGCGCGCGGGTGTTGGCGAAGACCAGCGTGGTGCGGTGGGCGCGGATGGCGTCGTAGATCGCGCCCATGGCGTGGCGGGCGCTGTGCCCGGCCCAGGGCAGGCGCTCGTCGGTGTCGTGGATCGCGATGTCCGGCGCCGCGCCGCCGCGGATGCGCACAAGCTCCGCCAGCGCCGCGCCCCGGCGCGGGTCCACCAGCCAGCGGCGCAGCTCGTCCGGCGCCTTCACGGTGGCGGACAGGCCGACGAACACCGCCTCCGGCGCGAGCCCCCGGATCCGCGCCAGCGCGAGCGCGAGCTGGTCGCCGCGCTTCGTTGGGGCGAGCGCGTGGAGTTCGTCCACCACCACCCGCCGCACGGTCTCGAACAGGCGGCCCGCGCCCGGATCGCCGATCAGCAGCGCCAGCTGCTCGGGCGTCGTCAGCAGGATGTCGGGCGGCTGGCGCTTCTGCCGCTGGCGGCGGGCGGCGGGCGTGTCGCCGGTGCGGCCCTCGATGCGGATCGGCAGCCCCATCTCCGCCACCGGCCGCTCCAGATTGCGCGCCACGTCCACCGCCAGCGCCTTCAGCGGCGAGACATAGAGCGTGTGGATGCTCTCGCTCGGGCCGCGGCCTTCGGTGAGGTCGATGAGGCTCGGCAGGAAGCCCGCCAGCGTCTTGCCGGCGCCGGTGGGGGCGATCAGCAGCGCGTCGCGGCCCGCGCGGGCGTGGCCGAGCAGCGCGAGCTGGTGCGGGCGCGGCGTCCAGCCCCGCCCGGCGAACCAGGCGTGGAACCGGTCCGGCAGCGGCGAGACGGGGGTCGGGAGCGGCGGCGCGAGGGTCACGAACGCAGAGATAGGCCCGCGAAGCCGCTTCGGGGAGTGCGCCTCGACGCCTGACGCCCCTGTGCGGCGCGCGCCCGGCGCTTATCTTGTGGGCATGCGCCCCGAAGAGCTGCTGATCCCCACCCCTCAGGGCCTCTACTGCCCGCCCGCCGACGTGCATGTGGACCCGATGCGGCCCGTGCCCCGGGCGCTCATCACCCACGGCCACGCGGACCACGCCCGGCCCGGCCACGGCGCGGTGATGGCGACGCCCGAGACGCTCGCCATCATGGCCGCCCGCTACGGCGAGGACTTCTGCGCTGAACGCCAGCCGGCGGCCTATGGCCAGACCGTCGCCATCAACGGCGTCACGGTCAGCTTCCACCCGGCGGGCCATGTGCTGGGCTCGGCGCAGATCCTGTTCGAGACCAAGGGGTTTCGGGCCGTTGTCTCGGGCGACTACAAGCGCCAGCTCGACCCCACCGCCGCCCCCTTCGAGGTGGTGCCCTGCGATCTGTTCGTCACCGAAGCGACCTTCGGCCTGCCGGTGTTCCGGCACCCGGACGCGGCCGAGGAGGTGGCGAAGCTGCTCGACAGCGTGGCGCTGTTTCCCGACCGGGCGCATCTGGTCGGGGCCTATTCGCTCGGCAAGGCCCAGCGGCTGATGGCGCTGCTCCGCCAGGCCGGATGGGACGGACCCGTGCATCTGCACGGAGCCATGGTGCGCGTCACGGAGGTCTATCGCCGGCTCGGGATCGCGCTCGGCGAAACGCCGCAGGTGGCGGCCCCGAAGCGCAAGGACATGGCCGGCGCGATCGTGCTGTGCCCGCCCTCGGCGCTGCGGGAGCTGTGGGCGCGGAAGTTCCCCGATCCCGTCACTGTCGCCGCCTCCGGCTGGATGCGAGTGCGCGCCCGCGCCCGACAGAAGGGCGTCGAGCTGCCGCTGGTGGTCTCCGACCACGCCGACTGGGACGACCTGCGCCGCACCATCCTCGACACCGGCGCGGCCGAGGTCTGGGTCACCCACGGCGAGGAGGACGCGCTGGTCCACTGGTGCGGGACCGCGGGCCTCAAGGCCCGCCCCTTGCGCCTCGTCGGCTATGGCGACGAGGGCGAGGCGGACCCGGAGGCCGGCGGCGCGACCGCCGCCGACGCTCCCGCCTGAGGCGCGGCCGTCAGCCGTTCTGCAGCGCGTCGCGCGTGGCCTTGGCCGGCGAGACGCCGCCGGTGATGTCCGCGGAGGGCTCGTCGCTGATCCAGCGATAGACCAGACCGCCGATCACGCCGCCCGCGAGCGGCGCCGCCCAGAACAGCCAGAGCTGCTGCAGCGCCCAGCCGCCCACGAACAGCGCCGGGCCGGTGCTGCGGGCCGGATTGACCGAGGTGTTGGTGACCGGAATGCTGATCAGATGGATCAGCGTCAGCCCGAGGCCGATGGCGATCGGCGCGAAGCCGGCCGGCGCCTTGCCGTGGGTCGCGCCCATGATGATGAACAGGAAGAAGGCCGTCAGCACCACCTCCGCCACCAGCGCCGCGCCGAGCGAATAGCCGCCGGGCGAATGGGCGCCGTAGCCGTTGGAGGCGAAGCCCTTGGCGAGGTCGAAGCCCGGCGCGCCGGAGGCGATCAGGTAGAGCG
This sequence comes from Methylopila musalis, assembly GCF_042679725.1. Taxonomy (NCBI): domain Bacteria; kingdom Pseudomonadati; phylum Pseudomonadota; class Alphaproteobacteria; order Hyphomicrobiales; family Methylopilaceae; genus Methylopila; species Methylopila musalis. Next base: position 1,753 of record NZ_JBHTMX010000152.1, on the reverse strand, counting down.
CGCCGGCGCCCGCCACCGCCCCGATCACCTGCGCGGCCACGTAATGCGGGATCTGCCCCGCCGGGAACCGGCCGCCGGCGGCGAGGCCGACCGTCACCGCCGGATTGAGATGGCAGCCGGACACGTGGCCGATGGCGTAGGCCATGGTCAGCACGGTCAGGCCGAAGGCGAAGGACACGCCGAGCAGGCCGATGCCCACATCCGGAAACGCCGCCGCCAGCACCGCGCTGCCGCAGCCCCCGAAGGTGAGCCAGAACGTTCCGATCGCTTCCGCCGCATATTTGCGCATGACAGTTCTCCCCGAGACCCCTCTCGCCCCGAAAGATGCCGGCCGGTCGCGCGAAAGTCCATTATGATTCTGTTGAATAGGCGAAAAGGGTCAGTCCCGCGCCCGCAGCGCGCGGCGGATGACCTTGCCGCTGGTGGTGAGCGGCAGCTCGTCCACGAAGATCACCTCGCGCGGGTACTCATGCGCCGACAGCCGCTCGCGCACGAAGCGGCGGATGTCGTCGGCGAGCGCGTCGGAGGCGGCGACGCCCGGTCGAAGCTGCACGAAGGCCTGCACGATCTCGGTGCGCAGCGGGTCCGGCCGCCCCACCGCCGCCGCCAGCGCCACCGCCGGGTGGCGGGACAGGCAGTCCTCGATCTCGCCGGGGCCGACCCGGTAGCCCGAGGTGGTGATCACGTCGTCGTCGCGGCCGACGAAGCGCACATAGCCTTCGTGGTCCATCACCGCCTGATCGCCGGTGCGCCACCAGTCGCCGCGGAACTTCTCCGCTGTCGCCTCGGGGCGGTTCCAGTAGCCGAGGAACATGATCGGGTCCGGCCGGCGCACGCAGATCTCGCCCGGCTCGTCCGGCCCGCAGGGGCGCCCCTCCCCGTCGAACAGCCCCACCACATGGCCGGGCGTAGGCTTGCCGATGAAGCCGGGCTTCGACACGCCGAGCCCGGCCGCCGACGACAGCACGTAGTTGCACTCGGTCTGGCCGTAGACCTCGTTCACCGTCACGCCCAGCGCCTCGCGCGCCCAGTGAAACGTGGCCTCCCCCAGCCGCTCGCCCGCCGCCACCGCCGAGCGCAGCCGCGCGCCATAGCGCTGCGGATTGGATACGCCCGCCATCAGCCGCAGCGCGGTCGGCGGCAGGAAGGCGTTGCGCACGCCCGCCTCCGCCATCAGCGCGAAGGCGCCCTCGGGGTCGAACTTGATCGCGGGCTGCGCCACCACCGCCACGCCGTAATGGAGCGCCGGCATCAGCAGGTTGAGCAGCCCGCCGGCCCACGCCCAGTCCGCCGGCGTCCAGGCGCGGTCACCGGGCTGGGGAAATTCCTCATGGGTCATGCGGAAGCCCGGCAGGTGGCCGAGCAGCACGCGGCCGCCATGGAGCGCGCCCTTGGGCGCGCCGGCGGTGCCGGAGGTGTAGATCATCAGCGCCGGATCGTCGGGCGTGAGCGCTGCGTCCTCCACCGAACCGCCCTCGGCGATCAGCGCGGCGTAATCCAGCGCCGCGCCGTCCGCGCCGTCGAGGGAGACCACGATCTCAAGGCCCGGCGGCGGCGTCTCCATGGCGGCGAGGCGGGCAAGCCCTTCCGCGTTGGTGACGATCGCGCGGGCGTCGCAGTCGCCGAGACGGTAGGCGATCCCGTCCGGCCCGAAGGCCAGCGCCAGCGGCACCGCCACCGCGCCGAGCCGGGACAGCGCCACATGGGCCGTCACCACCTCCGCGCCCTGGGGCAGCAGCACGGCGGCGCGGTC
>NZ_JBHTMX010000151.1:0-6526 GCF_042679725.1 Methylopila musalis | reverse complement strand
TGTGGCGCCGCGCCCGACGCTCGCGGGACATCTGGCGCGAGGTCGCGGCGCTGGCGGGCGTGCGGGTGGAGCACGAGGGCCTCGCCATCGTCGCCCGCCGGCCGGAAGCCGCGGCGCTGGCGCAGGCCTTCCTCGCCACCGAAATGGGCGCGGACTGCGCGCTTTATGGCGAAGGCGACGCCCACGCCCTGTTCCCTCAGTTCAAGGGCGAGATCGCCGGCGTGTTCTGGAGCCCGCACGAGCTGCGGGTCGAGGCGCGCACCGCCTCCGCCCGGATCGCGGCCTGGCTCGCGGAGGCCCATGACGTGGCGTTCCTGTGGGAGACCGCGGTCACGGCGGTCGAGGGCGAGACGCTGACCACCTCCCGGGGCAAGGTCTCCGCGGGCGCGACGGTGGTCTGCGCCGGCGACGACGTGCGCAGCCTGTTCGGCGAGCGCCTCGCAGGCGCCAATCTCGCCCGCGCCAAGTCCCACATGCTGCGCGTGCGCTACGACGAGGGCTTCGAGCTGCCCGGCGCGGTGGCGAGCGACCTCAGCCTGATCCGCCTGCCGGGCTTCGCGGAGCTCGCGGAAAGCGAGGCGCTGGCCTCCCGGCTCGCGGCCGAGCAGCCGGAGCATCTGGCCCATGGGGTGACGCTGATCGCCGCCCAGTCCGCCGACCATTCGCTGGTGGTGGGCGCGAGCCGCCAGATCGACGTCACGCCCGACCCCTACCAGACGCAGGCGATCGACGACCTGATCCTCGACGAGCTGGCGGCCGTCTTCGGCAAGCGGCCGAAGCACGTGCTGTCGCGCTGGACGGGCACCTACGCCCATTCCGCCGAGAAGGCGCTGGTGATCGACGCGCCGGCGCCCAACGTGCGCGTGGTGGTGGCGGCCTCCGGCGCGGGCGCGAGCGCCGCCTTCGCCGTGGGCGAGGAGACGATCGCGGAGCTGTTCGGCCGCTGAGGCTCCGCCTCGGCCGCTCACCCGACCAGCGCCGCGCCGTCGCAGCGCACGCCGCGCACGCCCACGTCCGCCTCGCCGATCTTCACGCCGAGCAGCTCCAGCAGCGCGTTCACCACCGGATCGAGCAGCGCTCCCACCGGCACCAGCAGCGGCTTCAGCGCCGCGCCCAGCAGCTGCCCGAGCCCGAGGTCGATCAGGCCGAGCAGCTTCACGTTCAGGGTGAGGTTCTGCGTCAGGCTGGCGAGCGTCGTCTGCGCCGCGTCGCCGGTCTTCGCCGATTTCAGCGTGTGGTTGCGGATCTCCGCCGCGGTGAAGGTGAGCGGCGTGGCGTTCACGTTGGTCGCAGCCACATAGGCGCTGGCGGTCGCGGTGGCGAGCAGCAGGTTGATGCTCGCGGGCTCGATCGCGGGCGTCTTCGACATGTCGTTCCACAGCGACACGCTCGCGGGCTTGCCGACCCAGAGCTGCGTCACCGCGGGCCGCACCTGCACGGTCACGCGGGCGTCCTGCGCCGGTTGCGCGCCGCAGGACAGCTTGTCGAGCTTCGCCTCCGCCGCCGCCAGATCGATCGCGAGCGGCAGCTCCACCAGCGCCAGGCCGCCGGTGAGCGACTTCAGCAGCGGCGAGGTCCCCACCTCCGCCGTCACCCGCAGCCGCGTCTGCGCCGTGCGCACGATCGCCCCCTCGGCGCCGAGCGCCAGCCACGGGGCGCTTTGCGGCCGCTCGCCGATCACCAGCGAGGCCCGGACGCCGGCGAGGCCCGGCACCTGAAGGCCGAGGTTGAGGTCGAGCTGCCGCTTGCCGTTGGCGGTCTCGAGCGTCGCCATCATCAGGTCGAAGGCGGACACCGCCGCGCTCAGCGCCGATCCGGAACGGCCGATGGCGGCCTTGGCGTAAGGCCCGACGCCCACCACGTCGCCGACCCGCAGAGACCCCGCGGCCGTCGCCTGCGCCGCGATCTGGCCGAGCGCGGCCCGCGCCTGCGCGCCGCCCTGGGACACGTCCGCCATGGCGGCCACCACCTGGCCCACGCTGGCGTTGGCGTCGAGCAGGCTCTCATAGGTGCCCGCCGTCAGCCGAAGCCGGGTCGCGAGCGCGTCGAGGAAGGGCAGCGCCTCCACCTTGGCGGCGGCGAGCGCGTTGTAATCCATGACGCTGAGCGAGACCGAGCCGCCGGTGAGGGCCGAGAGCAGAACGTTCGCGACGCCGCCGTTCAGCGAGGCGAGCCGCGAGCCCACGAAGAACGAGGCGAGCTGCGTGTTCGCCGCGGATCCCTCGACGCCCACCTCCACCGCGCTGCGGCCGAGCAGCGCCCGGCCGAACACCAGCGGGGCGTCGGCGTTAATGGCGACGCGGGCGGCGTTGAACGGCGTGGCGTTGGGCGTGAAGCGCCGCGCGGCGGGAACCGCGGGATCGGGCGTGTAGCGGCCGAGCGTCAGCACGAAGCGCTTCGGGTTGGTGACGCCGTTGTCCGCCGCGGTGGCGCGGGCCGCCCGCTCGGCGTTGGCGAGGTCGTTGGCGGCGGCGATGGCCGCAAGATCCGCAACCCCCTGCAGCCGCCGCCGCTCGCCGTAGAGGCTCGCCAGATCGACGCCGAGCGCGAGACAGCCGATGGCGCAGAACCCGAACAGCGCGGTCATGATGGCGACGGAGCCGCGCTCGTCGCGCCGCAGCCGCGCCAGCCCGCGCGCCGCCGCGCGCATCTCAGTAGCCTCCCCGGCGGATCGCCGCCGACCGCGCGATCGTCTTGGTCGGCGTAGGCGCGAGCCCGTCCAGCGACCACAGCGCGAGCCCCCGCGCGTCATAGGTCACCACCACCTCGAACGTGCTGGCGTTCGAGGGCGCGGGCCGCGCCACCACCGACACCCGCGCCGGATCGATCAGCACATACTGCCCGGCGCTCGCCGTCACATGCGCCCGCGCCAGCTGCTCGCGCTCCTGGTCGGTGAGCCCGCCGATCGAGGCGCGCACTGCGTCCGCCGCCAGCTGCTGCACGCTGTGGGCGAGCCCGAAATAGACGCCATAGGTGAGAAGGCCCGCAAGCATGGTGACGAGCACGGGCGCGACGATCGCGAATTCAACGGCGGCGGACGCCGTTCTGTCCCTGTAAAATCTCCGCCATGACAGACGTCGCATGGATCCCCCTTGCGGGAACCGACGCCTTTGTCGCGACATTCATCGTCTTTTGGCCGCCCCCGCCTTTTCAGCTTCCGCTCAAATTCTTTCCCACCTCTTGTACGCGCCGCGTTACCGGTAACTGGTATCGCAACCCGGTGTCGGGAAACAAAGTTGAATTCTACATCTTACACATCGGCCACTGGAGGATCGGGCCATCCGCGCGCCGGACGCCGGCGGCGCGGGTTTGCCGTTCCGGCGCGGCTGCGCTAGGGGAGCGCACGCCCGACCGACCCATGGACCGCCCCCGACGCCGATGACCGCCCGCCGCACCGACCTCGCCACGCCCCGAACGCCCCGCGGCTTCGCCGACCGCGGCGGGGCGGAGCTCGCCGCCACCCGCGCCATGGCGGAGCGCATCCGCGCCGCCTACGAGTTGTGGGGCTTCGAGGAGATCGAGACGCCGTTCCTCGAATACACCGAGGCGCTGGGCAAGTTCCTGCCGGATCAGGACCGCCCGAACGCCGGCGTGTTCTCGCTGCAGGACGACGACGACCAGTGGCTGTCGCTGCGCTACGACCTGACCGCGCCGCTGGCGCGCCACGTGGCGGAGAATGTTCAGAAGCTGCCGAAGCCCTATCGCAGCTACCGGTTCGGCCCCGTGTTCCGCAACGAGAAGCCGGGCCCCGGCCGCTTCCGCCAGTTCCTGCAGTTCGACGCCGACATCGTCGGCGCGCCTTCGGTCTCCGCCGACGCGGAGATGTGCATGATGATGGCGGACGCGCTGGAGGCGGTCGGCGTCAAGCGCGGCGACTATGTGATCAAGGTCAACAACCGCAAGATTCTCGACGGCGTGATGGAGGCGATCGGCCTCGGCGGCGACGACAACGCCGGCCGCCGCCTCACCGTGCTGCGCGCCATCGACAAGCTGGACCGGCTGGGACCGGACGGCGTGCGCGCGCTGCTGGGCGCCGGCCGCAAGGACGACAGCGGCGACTTCACCAAGGGCGCGGGGCTGGACGCGGCGGGCGCGGACCGGGTGCTCTCGATCCTCGACGCCAAGCGCCCGACCAACGCCGAGACGGCGGACGCGCTCGCGGGCGCCTTCGCCGAAACTCCCGTGGGCGCCGAGGGCGCGGCGGAGCTGAAGACCATCGCCGACCTGCTGGCGGCCGCGGGCTATGACGGCCGCGTCTCGGTCGATCCTTCCGTGGTGCGTGGGCTCGAATACTACACCGGCCCGGTGTTCGAGGCGGAGCTGACCTTCGAGATCGCCGGCGACGACGGCCAGCCGATCCGCTTCGGCTCGGTCGGCGGCGGCGGGCGCTATGACGGGCTCGTCGGCCGCTTCCTGCCCGAGAACGTGCCGGCGACCGGCTTCTCCATCGGCGTCTCCCGCCTGCAGGCGGCGCTGACCGCGCTGAAGGGCGCGGACGCCGCCCCGGCGCACGGCCCCGTGGTGGTGCTGGTGCTGGATCGCGACCGCATCGGCGACAGCATGGCGCTCGCGGCGCGCCTGCGCGCCGAAGGCGTGGCGGCCGAGGTCTATCTCGGCGCGTCCGGCATGAAGGCGCAGATGAAATACGCCGACCGCCGCCGCGCGCCGCTCGTCGTGATCCAGGGCTCTGACGAGCGCGAGAAGGGCGAGGTCACGCTGAAGGACCTGATCGAGGGCGCCAAGGCCGCCGCCGCCATCACCGACCGCAGCGCCTGGACCGAGGCGCGCCCGGCGCAGGTGACCGTGCCCGAGGCGCGGCTGGTGGACGAGGTGAAGGCCATTCTCGCCCGCCACGCCTGAACGGGCGAGCAGGCGCTTGGACGCGGATCACGCGGCGAGCGTGTTCTTGTGCACGCGCCCGTCCTTCAGGATGAGCTTCAGCGTCCGGTCCGGGTCGCCGATCAGCGCGATATCCTGAAGCGGATCGCCCTCGAACAGCAGCAGGTCCGCATAGGCCCCCGGCGCGATGCGGCCGAGCGGGGCGGGATAGGGATTGCGCGGGCCGGACAGGCCCGCGAGCTCCGCGTTGCCGCTGGTGAGCGCGCGCAGCGTCTCCGCCGCGCCGAGCCAGCGGGCGAACTTGGCGAGCTGCCGCCCCTGCGAGGCCGTGCCCGTGGGGCTGAACAGGATGTCGGTGCCGAGCGCCATCTTCACCGGATGCTTGCGGCCGAGTTCGACCGCGCGCGCCGTGCCCTCCGCGATCTCCGCCTGCTGCCGCCGCTGCAGCGGCGAGGCGTAGACGTTGGCGTCCTCGTCGTTGAGGAAGGGCTGCACGCTCCACCACGCGCCCGCCTCCGCCATGCGGGTCACAGCGTCCTCGTCGGCGAGCTGGCCGTGCTCGATGGAGCGCACGCCCGCCGCAAGCGCGCGCCGGACGCCCTCGGCGGTGTAGGTGTGGACGCAGACATAGGTGCCCCAGTCCGACGCCGCCGCCACCGCCGCCTTCATCTCCGCCTCGGTGAACTGGAGCGCGTCGATCGGGTTGTAATCGGACGCGACGCCGCCGCCGCCCATGATCTTGATCTGGCTCGCGCCGAGCAGAAGCTGCTCGCGCACCCGGCGCAGCACCTCGGCCTCGCCGTCGGCGATCGCGGAAATGCCCGCCCGTTCCGCAAGGCTGAGGTCGCTCTGCGCCGTGCGCGGCAGATCGGAGCGCATGCGGAAGTCGCCATGGCCGGAGGTCTGCGAGACCATGGCGCCGGAGGGATAGATGCGCGGGCCCGCGATGCGCCCCTCGTCGATGGCGCGCTTCAGCGCGAAGGACGGGCCGCCCACGTCGCGCACGGTGGTGAAGCCGCGCAGCACGGTGCGCTCGGCCTCCTGCGCCGCCACCAGATGCACGTAAGGAATGTCCGCCGTGATCGCCGCCAGCTTCGGGATGGCGGCGAGGATCGAATGCCAGTGCGCGTCGATCAGGCCGGGCGTCAGCACCCGGCCGCCGCCGTCGATCACCTCGGCGTCGGCCACCGTCTCCGCGGCGGCGACGAAACCCGTGATCCGCGCGCCCTCCACCAGAACGCCCTGCCCCTCGATCAACTTCGGCGCCACGCCGTCGAACACCCGCACATTCCGGATCAGGATCGGCTTCGGCGCGGCCTGTGCGAAGGCCGGGCTGACGAGGCCGAGCGAAGGCGCCGCGAGGCTCGCCGCCACGCCCTTCAGCACCGCGCGCCGGGACAGACCGCTGTCGATCCGCGCGCACAGCCGCTGCGCCGGCGCGCTGTGGCAGGCGCAGGTCGCGCCATGGCCGAAGCCGCCCAGTCGAAGCGCCATGATCGTCTCCCCGTCGCGACGTCTCTGCGGAATGGCGGGCCGCCGCGCCTCACACCATCCTATGCCTCGAACCTGCGCCGCAACAGCCGCGACGGGCGTTCAGCCCCCGTGCGGGCGGCGCGCCGGAGCGGGCGCGATGTCCACCACGCCGTTCCGCCACGCGACCCGGACGCCGGCGAGCGTCGCGGCGCCG
>NZ_JBHTMX010000150.1:0-6588 GCF_042679725.1 Methylopila musalis | reverse complement strand
CGGGTGCTCGCCGTGCGCGACGGCGTGGTGACGGAGCTGTCCGTCACGCTCGGCGTCAGCGACGCCAACGGCGTCGAGATCACGGACGGGGTCGCGCCGGGCGAGGCGCTGGTCGCCCGCGCGGGCGGCTTCCTGCGCGACGGCGACCGGGTGATCGCGGTCGCGCCCGGGGACGGGCCGCGCACGCAGAAACAGGCGGCGACGGAGAACTGATCCCATGGCGCTGAACGTCTCCGCCTGGTCGATCCGCAAGCCGATCCCGCCGCTGGTGCTGTTCGCGGTGCTGACGGTGATCGGCCTGTTCTCCTTCGCGTCGCTGCCGGTGACGCGCATGCCGAACATCGACCTGCCGCTGGTCTCGGTCGCGATCACCCAGACCGGCGCGGCGCCGAGCGAGCTGGAGATCCAGGTCACCAAGCGGGTGGAGACGACCGTCGCCGGCCTGCCGGGCGTGAAGCACATCACCTCCGGCGTCAGCGACGGCATCTCGCTGACCGTGATCGAGTTCCAGCTCGAGACCGACGTGGACCGCGCCGTGAACGACGTGCGCGACGCCGTGACCAAGATCCGCACCGACCTGCCGCAGTCGATCGAGGAGCCGCTGATCCAGCGCATCGACATCGAGGGCATGGCGATCGCGACCTACGCCGCCTCCGCCCCCGCCATGTCGCCGGAGGACCTGAGCTGGTTCGTGGACGACCAGATCATCCGCGCGCTGCAGGGCGTGCGCGGCGTGGCGCAGGTGCGGCGCGAGGGCGGCGTGGACCGGGAGATCCGCGTCTCGCTCGATCCGGCGCGGCTGCAAGCGCTCGGCGTCACCGCCGCGGACGTGAACGCGCAGCTTCGCGCCACAAACGTGGACCTCGCCGGCGGGCGCGGCGAGGTGGGCGCGCAGGAGCAGACCGTGCGGACGCTCGCCGGCGCGCTCACCGTGGACCGGCTGGCGGAGGCCCGCATCGTCCTGCCCGGCGGGCGCGAGGCGCGGCTGTCCGACCTCGGCTCCGTGACCGACGGCGCGGCCGAGCCGCGGATCGCGGCCCGGCTCGACGGCAAGCCGATCGTGGCCTTCGGCGTTTACCGCGCCAAGGGCTTCTCGGACGTGACCGTGGCCGAGGCCGCCGACGCGAAGCTGAAGGCCTTCATGGCCGCCCACCCGGAGGTGACGGTGACGCCGATCGACACCATCGTGCGCTACACCAAGGCGGACTACGAATCCGCCATGCACACCCTGATCGAGGGCGCGGTGCTGGCGGTGATCGTGGTGTTCCTGTTCCTGCGGGATTTTCGCGCCACCATCATCTCGGCGCTCGCGATCCCGCTGTCGATCCTGCCCACCTTCTGGACCATGGAGGCGCTGGGCTTCTCGCTGAACGGCGTCAGCCTGCTCGCCATCACGCTCGTCACCGGCATCCTGGTGGACGACGCCATCGTGGAGATCGAGAACATCGTCCGCCACATGCGGATGGGGAAATCGCCCTACCGCGCCGCGATCGAGGCGGCCGACGAGATCGGGCTGGCGGTGGTCGCGACCACGGCCACAATCATCGCGGTGTTCCTGCCCGTGAGCTTCATGGGCGGCATCGCCGGGCAGTACTTCAAGCAGTTCGGGATCACGGTCGCTGTGGCGGTGGCCTATTCGCTGCTGGTGGCGCGCCTGATCACGCCGCTGCTCGCCGCCTTCTTCCTGCGGCCGCACGCCGTCCACGACGACCGGGACGGGCTTCTGATGCGCGCCTACACCCGGCTGGTCTCGGCCTCGGTGCGCTGGCGCTTCGTCACGGTGGCGCTCGGCGTCGGGCTGTTCGTGGGCTCGCTCGCGCTGTCGGCGCTGCTGCCGTCCGGCTTCCTGCCGGAGAACGACACCTCGCGCTCCATCCTCAACATCGAGCTGGCGCCGGGCTCCACGCTCGCCCAGTCCGAGGCGGTGGCGAACCGCATCGCCGCCGATCTGAAGCGGCGGCCGGAGGTGGCCTCGGTCTACGCCTCCATCGGCTCCGGCGCCTCGGCCGGTCCGGTGGGAAGCTCGGGCGAGGTGCGCAAGGGCGTGCTGGTGATCAACCTGAAACCCCGCTCCGAGCGCGCCCTGACCCAGAAGCAGTTTGAGGCCTCGTTCCGGACCGAGCTCGCCCGCGTGCCCGACATCCGCTCGAACTTCGGCAACGACGCCGGCCAGCGGGAGTTCGCGCTGGTCGTGTCCGGCTCCGACGGCGCGGCGGTGGAGCGCGCGGCGGTGGCGCTGGAGAAGGAGACGCGCGACCGCGTGCCCCAGCTTCTCAACGTGATCTCCACCGCCGCCATCGACCGGCCCGAGATCCGCATCACGCCGAAGCTCGACGAGGCGGCGGAGCTCGGCGTCTCGGCCGCCCAGATCGCCGAGACGGTGCGCATCGCCACCATCGGCGACGTGGAGCAGAACCTCGCCAAGTTCTCCGCCGGCGACCGGCAGGTGCCGATCCGCGTGCAGCTCGACGAGGCCGCCCGCGCCGACCTCTCCACCTTCGAGACCTTGAGCGTGCGCCGGGAAAACGGCGGCGACGCGCCGCTGTCGGCGGTGGCGGACATCGCGTTCGGGCAGGGCCCCACCAGCCTCGACCGCTACGACCGCGACCGCCGCATCGCGATCGAGGGCGATCTGGCGCCGGGCGTCGCGCTGGGCGACGCGCTCTCCGCCGTGATGGCGCTGCCCGCCGCCAAGTCCCTGCCCGAGGGCGTGACGCTGAAGCCCTTCGGCGACGTGGAGATCATGGAGGAGGTGTTTTCGGGCTTCGCCGTCGCCATGGCGGCGGGCGTGCTGCTGGTGTTCGCGGTGCTGGTGCTGCTGTTCGCGGACGTGGCGCAGCCGGTCACCATCCTGATGTCGCTGCCGCTCTCCATCGGCGGCGCGCTGCTCGCCCTGCTCGCCACCAACAACTCCATCAGCCTGCCGGTGGTGATCGGCTTCCTGATGCTGATGGGCATCGTGACCAAGAACGCCATCCTGCTGGTGGACTTCGCCATCGAGGAGACCGCGCGGGGCGTGGAGCGCACGACGGCGCTGGTGGACGCCGGCCGCAAGCGCGCCCGGCCGATCGTGATGACCACCATCGCCATGGCGGCGGGCATGGTCCCCTCCGCGCTCGCCTTCGGGGAGGGCGGCTCGTTCCGGGCGCCCATGGCGATCGCGGTCATCGGCGGCCTGCTGGCCTCCACCGTGCTGAGTCTGGTGTTCGTGCCGGCGGTCTACACCATCATGGACGACCTGAGCCGCCTGTTCGCCCGCGTCTTCGGCCGCTTCGTCGGCCCCCGCGACGAACCGGAGACGCCCGCGCCGCCTCTGCCGGCGGAGTGAGAAGGCGGCGTTCCGCCCCTCGACATGCGCCTGTCGCCGTCGGGCGCTCAATTCTGAGCTAGCCCCCACCCCTAAGCCCTCCCCGCAAGGCGGAGGGGGCAAGGACGCCGTCCCTCGGCCGGCCCTCAGGCGTTTTCGGCCGCCTGCCGGGCGGCGTGGGCCTGCATGTGGGCGAAGGCGACCGCGAGGACGGGGGTCGCGAGGCCGGCGGCGCGGGCGCGGCGGCGGAGGTCGCCCAGGATGTGCTCGTGCTCGGTGCGGAAGCCGTTCTCCACATCGCGCAGCATGGAGGCGGTGGCGGCCGAGCCCTTCGTGGTCAGCATGGCGAGGCTCTGGTCCAGGAACGGCTGGCGCGGCGGATGGCCGTTCGCGGCGGCGACCGAGGCGCATTCGGCGAGCAGCGCCGCGGCGATCTCCGCGCCCTCCTCCGCCTCCATGATCTGGCCGACCGACGCCCGCATGACGCAGGTGAGCCCCGCGAAGGTCGCGAGCATGGTGAACTTCTCCCACATGTCCTGCATCACGTCGGGGCTCAGCTCCGGCTTGAAGCCGCCGGGCTCCAGCGCCGCATGGAGGCGCGCCGCCGCCTCCCGCTGGGGTTCCGAGCGGGCGCCCATGACGAAACGCTGCAGCTTGTTCAGGTGGCGGATGGTCCCGTCCGCCGCCATGGTCACCATGATGTGGACCGAGCCGCCGAGCACCCGCTCCGCGCCGAAGCGGGCGTCCAGCACATCGAGATGGCGCACGCCGTTCAGAAGCGGCAGCACCAGCGTGTCCGGGCCGACCGCCGGCGCGATCGCCTCCGCCGCGCTGTCGAGATCATAGGCCTTGCAGGACAGCAGCACGGCGTCGAACGGCCCGTCGATCGCGGTGACCGCCGCAACCGGCTGCGTGACGTCGCCATAGGGGCTCGTCAGCACGAGGCCGTCGCGGGCGAGCTGCGCCCCGCGGCGCTCGCGGACGAGGAAGGTGACGTCCGCGCCGGCCGCCGCCAGCCGGCCGCCGTAATAGCCGCCGATGCCGCCGGCGCCGAGGATCAGAAGACGCATGGCCAGAAGTCTCCGCAAGGCTGATGTCTAAGGGGCCCTCCATAGCCCCCGGCGCGAAGCGACCCAAGCGCCGCGTCGCGATGGGTCCATGGCGGCGGGCGATGGCCGCCCCGCCGGGCGCCGGGGTTTAGCCTTACGGACAAGACGGCGTCCGCCGCGGCTATGACGCTCCGCAGCAAGACGTTGTTTTCCATGTGTTATTAATTTGTCAAAAATGGGACCAATGACCGCCTTCCAAGTATTCCCAAATGAGGCCGGAAGATTTGCCATTGATTAAGGCGCGACGGTAAGCCCCCGTTGCGGGGCCGCCGACAAAGGCGGCCGGTCCGTCGCGGCCACAAGCGGCGACCGATAAACGCATAAGGGAGAAAACGCCATGACCAAGACTCTGGTCGCCATCGCTTCGGCGCTGCTTCTGTCCGGGGCGGCCGCCGTCGCCGCCGAATGGCCGGACTTCAAGTCTCTCGACACCGACGGCAGCGGCAAGATCAGCCGGGTGGAGTGGGAGAAGAGCGTCGGCAAGCTCAAGCTCGACCCCGCTCCGGTGTTCTCGGCGATGGACACGGACGACAACAACGGCATCGACGAGGACGAGTGGGCCGCGGCCGAGAAGACCACCAAGGCCTACAGCGCGCGCTGCCGCGAAGCCTCCGCCTCATGGTGCAAGGACGCCAAGTGAGCGACGCCGCCTGAGCGGCGCCTGCTGACCGCACCGTCCGATCGCGTCGCCGTGGTCCCGATCACGGCGCGCTAGGGCTCCGATCCGACGCCCGGGCCATCCTCCGGGCGTCGGACGCCGCGGCCCATCCCCGACCCGACCGACGTCCCGCGCCGCCCTTCGCGCCCGGGCGCGCCGTCCCATGCGAAAAAGCACGGCCTCGGCTCGCCCAAGCGCGGTTCCGGCGCAGCGCCCGACGCGCGAACCATGTATGGAGGCGGACGACACCCCGGCGTCCGCGCTCCCGCGCGGCTGATGCGGATGGACGGTGATGGCCGGCGTTCTGCTGCTTTCCTTGCAGGCTCTGCTCTATTTCGGCGTCATGGCGGCGCTGCTCCGGGCGCGCCACGCCTATGGCGTCGGCCTGTTCGTCTGCGCGCTCGGGGTGATGCACTTCCTCGAGACCTATCTCGCGGCGGTGTTCTTCATCGAGCTGCCGTTCGGCCTGCTGTCGCCGGGCTCCACCGTGCTGTTCTCCGGCAAGCTGATGATGTTCCTCCTGCTCTACATCCGGGAGGACGCGGAGACGGTGCGCCAGCCGATCTACGGGCTGATGGTGGGCAACCTGCTGCTGGCGGCGCTCGCCCTGCTGCTGCGCCAGCACGAGCATCTGGCCCCGCTGCCCGGCTACAAGGCGGACCTGCGCTTCATCGACCAGATCGGCGTGCTGATGATCTGGGGCACGGTGCTGCTGTTCGTGGACATCATCGCGCTGATCCTGCTCTACGAGCGGCTGCTGCGGGCGTTCCGCCGCCACGCGCTGCCGGCGCTGATGCTGAGCTCCGCGCTGGTGCTCACCTTCGACCAGTTCGCGTTCTTCCCCATGCTGCACTGGACCACGGGCACGCCCTTCAGCGCGCTGACCGGCGGCTGGGCGGCCAAGATGGGGGCCGCGGCGCTCTACAGCCTGCTGATCGCCGCCTATCTGGCGCTGATCGAGCCCGTCGCCGACGCGCCGCGGGCGCGGCGGCGCATCTGGGACGTGTTCGACGCCCTCACCTACCGCACCCGCTACGAGGACCTGCTCGCGACCTCCGCCGTCGACACGCTGACCGGCGCCGGCGCCCGCAGCGCCTTCGAGGACTGGCGGCGGCGACGCATGGAGCGGTCCTCCGTCGATCCCCGCGCGGTCAGCGTGCTGATGGCGGACGTGGACCACTTCAAGGACGCCAACGACCGGCACGGCCACCAGACCGGCGACGACATCCTGATCGCGGTGGCGCGCGCGCTCATGGACGGGGTGCGCGAGGGCGACCGGGTCTACCGCTACGGCGGCGAGGAGTTCGTGATCCTGTGCGAGGGGCTGGACGACGACGGCGCCCTGCGGCTCGCGGAGCGGCTCAGGACGGCGGTGGCCGCCGCCTTCGACAGCGAGCCCGACCGCCGCGTCACCATCAGCGTGGGCGTCGCCACGTCCCTGCCCGGCGCGGGCGAGATCGACCGCACGCTGCGCGCGGCGGACGACCGGCTCTATGCCGCGAAGCGCGCCGGCC
>NZ_JBHTMX010000149.1:0-6639 GCF_042679725.1 Methylopila musalis | reverse complement strand
GCCTGCGCCGTCCGCCCGTGAACGCGACCCGGACTGTCAGGCGCTCGCTCGCCTTCCCGTGGTCGCCGCCCCGTCGCCGCCCATCCTCGGGCCCGGCTCCTGCGGCGCCGCCCTGCCGGTGGCGCTTTCGGCGGTGACGCTGACGGACGGGCGGGAGGTCACAATCGCGCCCGCCGCGACGCTCACCTGCGCCGCGGCCGTCGCCGCAGCCCGCCTCATCCGCGATGACCTCGCTCCGGCCGCGGCAGAAGCGGGCGTGAAGCTGTCCGGCGTCCACGTGGCCGCGTCCTATGTGTGCCGGGGGCGGAACAATCGCAAAGGCGCGAAGATGAGCGAACATGGGCTCGCCAACGCCGTCGACCTGTCCGGCTTCAGCTTCGACGAAGGCCGGCGCCTCGGCGTCTACGACGACGCCCTGCCAAAGGAGTTCGCGGCGGCGCTGAAGCCTGCGGCCTGCGCGCGGTTCGCGACCGTGCTGGGGCAAGGATCGGACGGCCTGCACGAGGACCATCTGCATCTGGATTTGCGAAAACGCCGCAATCCCCAGTCTCGGCTCTGCCAGTGGACGGTGGATTAGCGGGTCGGTTGAGTGGCCTGGGCGTTTCCGGCCACCGCGTCCGTGCGAAGCGCGTTCAGCGCCACATCCACGATGTCGTGGCGCTCGAAGGCGTCCCGCACCACGTTCGCCACATGCCGGACCAACGGAACGCGCTCGCAGGCGAAGCCGTTGTGGTCGCCAAACGTCCGATCGGCGCGATCGATCACGTCCGCGCAGTCGGTCGCGGCGCGCACGTCGATCCGGCGGTGCTCCGGCAGGTCGCCGGCATAGCCGCCGTCCCTGAGATAGGTGACGTCGGAAAAGGCCGCGAAGGCCGCAAACGTGAGCGCAGCGCCAAGCAGGACGAGCCGCATGGTGGTGACCTGATGATCAGGGGTGGACCTCCCCCCAAACGAAGGAGGCAAGACTATCGTTCCAGTTAACGGAGCCGTGCGCGACATCTTTTTTTGCGTTTGCGCGTCATGTCGCAGCCCGGGTTCCGGCGGCGCGACGGCTGGGCTAGGAGAGAGCGACAACCCGCCGACGGAGTCTCCCCGCGATGGTCACCAATCTCCAGGCCCGCGACGCCGCGACCGTGCTGCACCCCTATTCCAACCTTGCGACGCTGCCGCGACAGGGCTCGCTGATCCTGGAGCGGGGCGAAGGCGTGTTCGTCTACGACGTGGACGGAAAACCCTATCTCGAAGGCATGGCGGGCCTGTGGTGCAACGCCCTCGGCCATGGCCGGGAGGAGTTGGTGGAGGCGGCCGCCGAGCAGATGCGCAAGCTGCCCTTCGCCCATCTCTTCACCGGCAAGAGCCATGATCCGGCGATCGCGCTGGCGGAGAAGCTGAAGGAGCTGTCGCCGATGAAGGCCGCGAAGGTCTTCTTCTGCAATTCGGGCTCGGAGGCGAACGACACGCAGGTCAAGCTGGTCTGGTACGTGAACAACGCGCTTGGCCGGCCGCAGAAGAAGAAGATCATCTCGCGGATCAAGGCCTATCACGGCGTCACGGTCGCGAGCGCAAGCCTCACCGGCCTGCCCAACAACCACATCGACTTCGACCTGCCGATCCCGGGCGTGCGCCACGCCGGCTGCCCGCACCACTACCGCTTCGCCGAGGCCGGCGAGAGCGAGGAGGCCTTCGCCACCCGGCTCGCGGCCGAGCTCGACGCGCTGATCGAGGCGGAGGGGCCGGAGACGGTGGCCGCCTTCATCGCCGAGCCGGTGATGGGGGCCGGCGGCGTGATCGTGCCGCCGGAGACCTACTATCCGAAGATCCAGGCGGTGCTGGAGAAGCACGACGTGATGCTGATCGCCGACGAGGTGATCTGCGGCTTCGGCCGGCTCGGCGAATGGTTCGGCTCCACCGCGCTAAAGATGAAGCCGGACACCATCTCCATCGCCAAGCAGCTGTCCTCGGCCTATGCGCCGATCGCCGGCGTCATCATCCCGGACTGGATCGACGAGGCGCTGACCCGCCAGAGCGAGAAGATCGGCGTGTTCGGCCACGGCTTCACCTATTCCGGGCATCCGGTGGCGGCGGCCGTCGCGGTGAGGACGCTGGAGATCTACGAGCGCGAGAACATCCTCGCCCATGTGAACGGGATCATCCCGGCGTTCCAGGCGCGGTTGAAGGCGCTCGGCGACCATCCGCTGGTGGGCGAGGCGCGGGGAACCGGCCTTGTCGGCGCGGTGGAGTTGGTGGCCGACAAGACGACCAAGCGCTCGTTCGACGCCAAGCGCGCCATCGCGGCCAAGGCGGTCGGCTTCGCGCAGGACGAGGGCCTGATCGTGCGCGCCATCGGCGACGCGGTGTCGGTGTGCCCGCCGCTGGTGATCACGGCCGCCGAGATCGACCTGCTGTTCGACCGCCTGACCGCGGCGCTCGACCGCACCGAGGCCTGGGCCACGGCCGAAAACGCCCGCGCGGCCTGAGGCGCCGGACCTCTCTGGAAGCCTCATTCGCCCGTCATGCCCGAGCTTGCCTCGGGCATCCACGACTTGGCCGCGCACGCTCGCGTTTCGCAAAAATCGTGGATGCCCGCGCGCTGCGCGGGCATGACGCATGCTTGAGCGACGGGGTCCCGCGAGGTCGGAGCAGGCTGTCAGCCGAGCGTCGCGAGGCCCGGGAAGGTCTCCAGCAGCCAGAACGAGGCGGTGGCGGTGAAACCGGTGAGGAAGGCGAGGCCGGTCAGCACCAGCAGGCCGCCCGTCACCTTCTCCACCACGCCGAGATGGGCGCGGAAGCGCTTCAGGAAGGCGATGAACGGCTTCATGGCGAAGGCCGCGATCAGGAACGGTAGGCCGAGCCCCGCGGCGTAGACCGCGAGCAGGCCGGCGCCACGGGCGACGGTCGCCTCCGATGCCGCGACCGACAGCACCGCCGCCAGCACCGGGCCGATGCAGGGCGTCCAGCCGAAGGCGAAGGCGAGCCCCATCAGATAGGCGCCCCAGAGCCCGACCGGCTTCTGCACCTCCATGCGGGTGTCGCGCATCAGGAAGCCGATGCGGAACACGCCGAGGAAGTGCAGCCCCATCACGATGATGGCGACGCCGGCGACGCTCGACAGCAGCGGCGCGTTGGCGAGCAGCAGCCGCCCGAGCGCCGAGGCGGTGGCGCCGAGCGCGATGAACACGGTCGCGAAGCCCAGCACGAACAGCGCCGCGGCCCCGAGCGTCCGGGCCGAAACCGAGCGCGGCCGCTCGTCGCTGACGAGCTGGTCCAGCGTGGAGCCCGCGAGATAGCAGAGATAGGGCGGCACCAGCGGCAGCACGCAGGGGCTCAGGAAACTCAGCGCGCCGGCGGCGAACACGGCCGGAAGGGTGACGTCGGAGATCATGGTCGCATCCGCTCGGTCGCGCGAGGGGGCCTGAGCCCGTTCAAGGGTCCGGAGCGTCTAGCGCGAGCGGCCCGCGAGCGAAAGTCCGCGCCCGCAAACGTGAGGCGCGCGCGGCCGGCCCTTGCCGCCCCGGAGACCGGCGCGCTAGAAGACCTCCGACCCACTGACATCCCCGCCGGCCGGCATGCGGCCGCGCGCCCTCGTTGACGGTTTCCGCGAGCACGAAAGCCCCCATGGCCCAGCGCGAATTCATCTATCACATGTCCGGCGTCTCCAAGGCCTTCGGCCCCAAGAAGACGCTCGACAACGTCCACCTGTCCTTCTACCCGGACGCCAAGATCGGCATTCTCGGCCCGAACGGCGCCGGCAAGTCGACCCTGCTCAAGATCATGGCGGGGCTCGACAAGGAGTTCACCGGCGAGGCCTGGGCCGCCAAGGGCGCCCGCATCGGCTATCTGGCGCAGGAGCCCCAGCTCGATCCGGACAAGACCGTGCGCGAGAACGTCATGGAGGGCGTCGCCGCCAAGACGGCGATCCTCGAGCGCTACAACGAGCTCGCCATGAACTACTCGGACGAGACCGCGGACGAGATGACCGAGCTGCAGGACAAGATCGAGGCGCTCGGTCTGTGGGACCTGGACAGCAAGGTCGATCAGGCCATGGAGGCGCTCGGCTGCCCGCCGGACGACTGGAACGTCGAGAAGCTCTCGGGCGGCGAGAAGCGCCGCGTGGCGCTGTGCAAGCTGCTGCTCGAGGAGCCGGACCTGCTGCTGCTGGACGAGCCCACCAACCATCTCGACGCCGAGACGGTGAACTGGCTCGAAAACCACCTCCGGAACTATCCGGGCGCGATCCTGATCATCACCCACGATCGCTACTTCCTGGACAACGTGACCGGCTGGATCCTCGAGATCGACCGCGGCCGCGGCATCCCCTACGAGGGCAACTACTCGTCGTGGATTGTCCAGAAGCAGAAGCGGATGATCCAGGAGAACCGCGTCGAGGAGGCCCTGCAGCGCACGCTGAAGCGCGAGCAGGAGTGGATGGGCAACAGCCCCAAGGCGCGCCAGGCCAAGAACAAGGCCCGCATCCAGCGCTATGACGACCTGGTGGCCAAGGCCTCCGAGGCCGGCCCGACCACGGCGCAGATCGTCATCCCGATCGCCGAGCGCCTCGGCGCCAACGTGGTGGAGTTCGACGGCCTGTCCAAGGGCTTTGGCGACAAGCTGCTGATCGAGGACCTGTCGTTCAAGCTGCCGCCCGGCGGCATCGTGGGGATCATCGGCCCGAACGGTGCCGGCAAGACCACGCTGTTCCGCATGATCACCGGCCAGGACACGCCCGACAAGGGCGAGATCAAGGTCGGCGACACCGTGCATCTCGGCTATGTGGACCAGTCCCGCGACGCGCTCGACCCCAACAAGAACGTCTGGGAGGAGATTTCCGGCGGCACCGACGTGATCCATCTCGGCAAGCGCGAGGTGAACTCCCGCGCCTATGTCTCCGCCTTCAACTTCAAGGGCGCCGCCCAGCAGAAGAAGGTGGGCGACCTGTCCGGCGGCGAGCGCAACCGCGTGCATCTCGCCAAGATGCTGAAGTCCGGCGCCAACGTCCTGCTGCTCGACGAGCCCACCAACGACCTCGACATGGAGACGCTGCGCGCGCTCGAGGAGGCGCTGGAGGACTACGCCGGCTGCGCGGTCATCATCAGCCATGACCGCATGTTCCTGGACCGCATCGCCACCCACATGCTCGCCTTCGAGGGCGACAGCCACGTGGAGTGGTTCGAGGGCAACTTCCAGGACTACGAGGAAGACAAGAAGCGCCGCCTCGGCCCCGACGCCGTGGAGCCGAAGCGCATCAAGTACCGCCAGTTCTCGCGCTGACGGTTTGAAACGGCGGCCTTCGGGCCGCCGTTTTCGCATGGAGGGACGAAAGATGGCCGCGACGCCGCAGAACGACTGGTCCGCGACCCGCTATCTCCGCTTCGAGGACGAGCGCACCCGGCCCGCGGCGGAGCTTCTGGCCCGCGTTCCCCTCGCCTCCGCGACGCTTGCGGTCGATCTCGGCTGCGGCCCCGGAAACTCCACCGAGGGTCTGGCGCGCCGCTTCCCCGAGGCGGAGATCGTCGGGCTCGACTCCTCGCCCGACATGCTGGCCGCCGCCCGCGCCCGCCTGCCCGCGGCGCGCTTCGAGGAGGGCGACATCGCCGCCTGGGCTGCAACCGGGGGCGAGCGGCCGGACGTGATCTTCGCCAACGCCGCGCTGCAATGGCTGCCCGAGCACGAGACGCTGTTTCCGCGCCTGCTCGGCCGGCTGGCGCCCGGCGGGGTCCTCGCCGTGCAGATGCCGGACAACCTGCGCGAGCCCTCCCATGCGGCCATGCGCGAGACCGCGCTCGACGGCCGCTGGCGGGACCGCCTCGGCGACGCCGCGGGGACGCGCACGCCGATCCTGCCGATGGAGCGCTATTACGATCTCCTGACCGCCGCCGGCGCGTCCGTGGACATCTGGGCGACCACCTTCGCCCATCCGCTCGACGGCGTGGAGGCGATCGTCGACTGGCTGCGCGCCACCGGCCTGCGGCCGTTCCTCGGGCCGCTCGACGTCGCGGAGCGCGCGGCCTTCGAGGAAGCCTACGCGCAACGCCTCGCTCTGTTCTACACGCCCCGCGCCGATGGTAAGGTTCTGCTGCGATTCCCGAGGCTTTTCATGGTGGCCACGGCCCGTTGAGGCGGCGCTAACCGGAGCGCGCGAGAATCAAAGCCGTTTTGGTTCGGCGGAGAAACAGAGGCATGCTTCGCTTCGTGGCGCGGCTCGGCGTCGTGACCTTGATCGCGATCGCAATGTCGCTCGCCCTGACGTTCGGCATCGCGGCGCTGTTCGGCTTTACGCCGGACTCCGTCACCGTGATCATCGCCGCGACCTGCCCGCTCATCATTTCGCTCACGCTCGGCGCCTATCTCCAGAGCCAGACCGAACGGCTGCGCAGCCTGAACGCGGAGCTCAGCCAGGCGCACGCCCGCCTGAGCTACCTCGCGCGCCATGACGGGCTGACGGGCGTTTTAAACCACGCCGGCTTCTACGGCGCGCTCGACGGCGTCCGCCGCCGGGGCGGCGCGTTGCTGCTGGTGGACGCGGACCACTTCAAGACCGTCAACGATGACTTCGGCCACGACGCCGGCGACCGCGCGCTGCAGGCGCTGGCCCGCGCGATCGCGGACGCCGCGGGCGCCGACGCGCTGATCGGCCGGGTC
>NZ_JBHTMX010000148.1:0-6719 GCF_042679725.1 Methylopila musalis | reverse complement strand
CCAAAAGCTTGACCGCAAACACGGAAGATACCCGCGCGAAGGCGCGGGCATGACGGAGAGGGCGTTGCAGGCCTCGCGCGAGACGCGCCCCGGCCCGGCCCTCAGGCCCGAACCGGATAGGCGGCGCCGGTCAGCGTCCGGTGGTAGAGCGCGCCGGCGAGCACGATGACGACGGCGCCGACCAGCACCGGCGAGAACAGGAACGGCCAGGACGCGCCGGCGAGAATGACCACGATCGGATCGGCGCCCGCGGGCGGGTGGGTCGTCTTGGTGACCAGCATCAGGGCGATGGCGGCCCCGACGCCGAGGCCGAAGGCGAGCGGCCCCGCGCCGAGAAGCGCGAGCGCCACGAGCCCGACCGCGGTCGAGATCAGATGGCCGCCGATCACGTTGCGCGGCTGGGCGAGCGGGCTCGCCGGCACGCCGAACACCAGCACGCAGCTCGCCCCGAAGGGCGCGATCAGCAGCATGGCCCCGGACAGCTGCGACAGTTCGGCGAGCGCATAGATGACGAGAAAGCCGCCGAGACCGGCGACGGCCGCGGCGCGCGCGGCCCTGACGGACGCCATGGCGCCCTCCGACTGAGACGGTCACGCAAGGGACGACGTCCGGGGCCGGCGGCGAACGCCGGCCCCGGACGGTGCGACTGAGGCTCAGCCGGCCTTCTTGTACTTCGCGGCCTCTTCCGAGCCGCCGGTCGAGTCGCCCGAGGCGTAGGAGCGCGCGCCGACGCCGGCGAGCTTGCCGCCCTGCACGATCAGATACTCGTCGCGGATCGGCCGACCCTCGAAGTGGCATTCGAGGATCTCGCGCGTGCCCGCCGCGTAGCGCGCCTGGGCCGAGAGCGAGGTGCCGGAGATGTGCGGCGTCATGCCGTGATGCGGCATGCTGCGCCACGGATGGTCGTTCGGCGCCGGCTGCGGGAACCAGACGTCGCCGGCGTAGCCCGCCAGCTGGCCGCTTTCGCAGGCGCGCACGATGGCGTCCCGGTCCACGATCTTGCCGCGCGCGGTGTTGATGATGTACGCGCCGCGCTTCATCTTCGAGATCATCGTCTCGTCGAACAGGTTCAGCGTCTCGGAGTGCAGCGGGCAGTTGATCGTCACCACGTCGCAGACCTTGACCATGTCCTCGACGGTGTCGTGCCAGGTCAGGTTCAGCTCCTTCTCGACCGCTTCCGGCAGGCGGTGGCGATCGAAATAGTGCAGATGCACATCCCATGGCTTCAGGCGGCGCAGCACGGCGAGGCCGATGCGGCCGGCGGCCACGGTGCCGATGTGCATGCCTTCCACGTCGTAGGAGCGGGAGACGCAGTCGGCGATGTTCCAGCCGCCCTTCTTCACCCACTCGTAGGACGGCAGGTAGTTGCGCACCTGGCTGACGATCATCATCACCACATGCTCGGCGACGCTGATCGAGTTGCAGAAGGTGACCTCGGCGACGGTGACGTCGTTCTTCACCGCGGCGTCCAGGTCCACATGGTCGGAGCCGATGCCGGCGGTGAGCGCCAGCTTCAGCTTGGGCGCCTTGGCGATGCGCTCGGCGGTGAGATAGGCCGGCCAGAACGGCTGGGAGATCACCACTTCGGCGTCGTGCAGGTGCTTCTCCAGCTCGGAATCCGGGCCGTCCTTGGACGAGGTCACCACCAGCTCGTGGCCGTTGGCCTCCAGATATTTGCGCAGGCCGAGCTCGCCCGAGACCGAGCCCAGAAGCTCGCCCGGCTGGAAGTCGATGCCCTTCGGCGTCGGCAGCGTCTGCCCGTCGGCGTATTTTTCGATCTTCGGCAGATCGTCGCGGGCGTAGGTCTTCGGCATGCCGTCGACCGGATCATCGTAAAGAACACAAACGACCTTGGCCATGTCACAGTCTCCTCGTTCCACGTTTCCGGGAAGAGGAGCGCGCGCCGCCTCACGTCGCGCCGCACAGGAAGCGGCGCGTTCAAGACGTGTCATAGATTTATAACAGAACCAATCTGAAAGATCGGTCGCAGGCGCTTCCTCTTTATCGCGCTTATGCGGCTTGTTCCGCCGTCTTCAGCGTCGAATGAAGAGATGCTGGACCTCGAAACCATCGATGTCTAATGAAAGCATTTGAAGCGCTGATAGGCGTCGTCAATCAGCGACCCGGCCGATCGCCGCGGCGAGTTCGGCCTCCAGATCGATGTCGAGCGCGCTCGCCAGCAGCGCCGCCGCCATGGGCGAGCGCGGCTCCCGGTCCGACAGCACCAGCCCGATGGCCTGGCTGTGGGCCGGCTCCACCAGATCGATCGCCACCAGATCGGGCGCGGCCGGGAACACGCAGAAGAAGGTGTGCGGCACGATCCCCGCCCAGCCGCCGTGCCGCAGGTGGGAGCACACGCCGAGGAACGAGTTCGACGTCACCGCCGGGCGCACCGTGACCCCGATCGAGGCCGCGAGATTGTTGATGATGCGCCGGTTCTGCATGTCCTCGCTCAGCAGGCAGAGCGGCTCCCGCGCGGCCTCCGCCCAGGTGATGGAGCGGCGGGAGGCCAGCCGGTGCCCGCGATGGGCGACGAAGACGTAGCGCTCCTGATAGAGCGGCGCCCGGCGCACCCGCTGCAGCGGCTCGTTTTCCAGATAGGTCATGCCGCCGTCGAGCTCGAGCGCGTCCAGCCCCTCCTGAATCGCGCGCGAGGTCAGCGACCGCACCTCCACCGTCGCGGCCGGATGGGCCTTCGCGAAACGGGCGGTGATGAAGGACACCGCCGGCATGGCGGCCGGGATGACGCCCAAAGTCAGCGCGCCGGTCAGGCCTTCCCGCGCGCCGCCCAGATCGTCCTTCAGGCTGTTGTAGTCGGTGAGGATCTGGCGGCCCCAGATCAGCACCTTCTCGCCCTCGGCGGTCAGGCCCTCGAAGCGCTGGCCGCGCACCACCAGCCGCGCGTCCAGATCCTCCTCCAGCTTGCGGATCGCCGCCGACAGCGTCGGCTGGGTGACGTGGCACGCCTCCGCCGCGCGGGCGAAATGCTTCTCGCGCGCCAGCGTGACGAAATAGGACAGATGCCGGACGAGCATGGGCTGCGCTCCTCGCAGTCGTTATGATTCTTCAAATACGACGATCGGGGGCCGAAGCGCCAGAGCCGCCGCGCCCTTCGCCGTTGACGCCTTCGGCAAAGCCTTGGAGCCGTTCCGAGCCCGCAATGGTCTTCGCCACGCGCCTCCGTCATCCTCGTGTCGCAGCCGGGGTCTCAAACACCTTGAGCATCCCCGTTCGAGCCGTGCTTGTCATGACAGACGCCCTCACGCCGTCGCCCTCCGCCCCGGTCGCCGAACCGGGCCCGCCCTGGCTCTGGCCGGTGGAGGCCGCGCTGCGTCTGGCGGGCTCCGGTCTGGACTTTCTGGAGGAGGCGGCGAAGATCGCCTGCCCGCCCCCGCCGCGCTGGGCGACCGCCAACACGGTGCGGCTCGACCTGCCCACCATGCGCCTGCGCGCGTTCGGCGACCCCGAGGCCGGGACGATTCCGGTGCTGATCGACGCGCCCTATGCCGGCCACAGCGCCACCATCGCCGATTATGACGTCGGCCAGAGCCTCGTCGCGACGCTGCTCGCCAACGGCGTGCGCCGGGCGTTCGTGACCGACTGGAAGCCGGCGACGCCGGAGATGCGCAACTTCTCCATCGACACCTATCTGGCCGAGCTGAACGTGGCGATCGACGATCTCGGCGGCGCGGTGCATCTCGTCGGCCTCTGTCAGGGCGGCTGGCTGAGCGCTATGCTGGCTGCGCGCTTTCCCGCCAAGGTGACATCGCTCGTGCTGGCCGGCTCCCCGATCGACACGGACGCCGGCGACGGCCCGATCCGCCGGCTGGCGCACGACCTGCCCATGGAGAGCTACCGCGCCATGGTGGAGATGGGCGACGGCCTGATGCCCGGCCGCTTCATGCTCACGGGCTGGAAGAACATGCACCCGGCCGAGCAATATGTGGACAGGTTCGTGACGCTCTACACGCACATGTCGGACCGGAACCATCTCGACCGCACGGAGACCTTCGCCTCCTGGTACGAGACCCCGCTCGACCTGCCGGGCGCCTATTATCTTCAGGCGATCGAGCAGCTGTTCAAGCAGAACCTCCTCGCCAAAGGCGCCTTCGTCGGCCTCGGGCGGCGCATCGATCTCGGCCGCATCCGATGCCCGGTATATCTGCTCGCGGGCGAAAACGACGACATCACCACCCCCGAACAGGTGTTCGCCGCGCGCGGCCTCGTGGGGACCGCGCCAGACGACGTCACGGAAAGGCTCGTGCCCGGCGGCCATATCGGCCTGTTCATGGGCCGGCGGACGCTGGCCGAAACCTGGCCCGACATCGCGCGCTGGATCGAAAGGGCGAACGGATGAACGAACGCGCCACCCCGACGGACGCGTCGGACGACTATCTCCGCGCCGCCCTCGCCCGCTGCGCGGCCCTGCCGGCCGTGCGCACAGGCGTCGTCCACCCCGTGACCGCGACGGTGATCACAGCCGTGGCGGAGGCCGCCGCCGACGGGCTGATCGCGCCCGTGCTGATCGGCCCCCGCGCCCGCATCCTCGCCGCGGCGGAGGAGGCCGGCGTCGACGTCGCCCCTTGGGAGCTGATCGACGCCGAACACAGCCACGAGGCGGCGGACAAGGCCGCCGTCGGCGCCGCGACCGGGCGGCTCGACGCGCTGATGAAGGGCGCGCTCCACACCGACGAGCTGCTAAGCGCGGTCGTGCGCCCGCAATCCGGGCTCAGGACCGAGCGCCGCATCTCCCACGCCTTCGTGATGCACATCGGCAGCTATCCGAAGCCGTTCATCATCACCGACGCCGCCATCAACATCGCGCCCGATCTCGCCACCAAGGCCGACATCGTCCAGAACGCCGCCAACCTCTGGCGCGTCGCCATCGGCGGCGCGGACGAGACGCCCAAGGTCGCGGCGCTGGCCGCCGTCGAGACCGTGAACCCCAAGATGCCGGCGACACTCGACGCGGCCGCGCTCTCCAAGATGGCGGAGCGCGGCCAGATCACCGGCGCGCTGGTGGACGGGCCGCTCGCTTTCGACAACGCCATCAGCCCCGCGGCCGCGCGCGAGAAGGGCATCGTCTCGCCGGTCGCGGGACAGGCGGACATCCTGCTGGTTCCGGACCTTGAGGCCGGCAACATGCTCGCCAAGCAGCTCTCGTTCCTCGGCGGCGCCGACTCCGCCGGCATCGTGCTCGGCGCGCGCGTGCCGATCATCCTGACCAGCCGGGCCGACAACATGCGCGCCCGGCTGCTCTCCTGCGCGCTCGCGGTGGTGCTGGCGGACGCGCGCCGGACAGGACAGCTGAAGTGACCGACGCGCTGCTGGTGCTGAACTCCGGCTCGTCGAGCCTGAAGTTTCAGGTGTTCGCCATCGACGGGCTCGAGGTTCTGGCCCGTGGCAAGGCCGTGCGCCTGGGCGAGCCCGCCCCGACGATGGACGCCAGCACGGCCGCCGGAGAGAAGGAGCGCGCCGCCCTCCCCGCCGGCGCCGACCATCAGGCCGCGCTCGCCGCCGCGCTCGCGTTCGTCGGCCGGCACGGCGACGCGTGGCGCATCCGGGCGGTGGCGCATCGCATCGTCCATGGCGGCGACGCCTTCGTCGATCCGGTGATCGTGACGCCCGAAGTTTTCGCCGCGCTGGAGCGGCTGTCGCCGCTCGCGCCGCTGCACCAGCCGCACAACCTCGCCGCCGTCGCCGCGACCCAGCGTCTCCTGGGCGATGTAACAAGCATCGCCTGTTTCGACACCGCGTTTCACGCCCGGCGCGATCCTGTGTTCCACGACTTCGCGCTGCCCGCGGACCTGCGCGAGAAGGGCGTGCGCCGCTACGGCTTCCACGGCCTGTCCTACGACTGGGTCGCGCGCCGGCTCGCCGCCGAGCATCCCGCCCTTCACGCGGGCCGCGTGGTGGCGGCGCATCTCGGCAACGGCGCGAGCCTGTGCGCGATGCGCGGCGGTCGGAGCGTCGACACCACCATGGGGATGACGGCGCTGGACGGCCTCCCCATGGGAACGCGCTGCGGGGCGCTGGACGCCGGCGCGGTGCTGTATCTGCTGGAGGGTCTTGGCCTCAGCGTCGGCGAGGTGTCGACGGCGCTGTACGAACGCTCCGGACTGCTCGGCCTGTCGGGCGTGAGCAACGACATGGAGACGCTGCTCGGCAGCGCGGATCCCCGTGCGGAGTTTGCAGTTGAGTTCTTCGTGACGCGGGTCGCGCAGTTCGTCGCTGCGATGGCGGCGGCGGTCGGCGGGATCGACGGGCTGGTGTTCACCGGCGGGATCGGCGAGCACGCGGCGTCTGTGCGCTCATCGATCGTGTCGCGTCTCGGCTTTCTGGGCTTGTTCGACGTTCTGATCGTTCCGGCGAACGAGGAACGCGTGATGGCGCTTCAGGCGGCTGAGCTTTTGGGGGCGGTGGGGCGCTGAGGGGCGACTTTGTCGCCTTCGACATTGCATCGGGCAGACCGAAGCCGCACGAACCTATACGCGTTTGGAGCACGTTGTGTCCGCGCGCTTTGGCTTTTTGCCTTCTTCGCCCTTTTGTCCCCGCTGCGGCTGGCCCTCGCGTCCCTCGACCGGCCCAGTGCGTGTGAGCGCGTTGGGCGTTGCGTGACGCGTCGCCTCCGCGCTCCCTCGCCTTCTCCGGCCCTTTGAACGCACAAAGCCCGCCTTGGTGGCGGGCTTTGTGCGTGATTGTCGTGCGTATGTATTGAT
>NZ_JBHTMX010000147.1:0-6820 GCF_042679725.1 Methylopila musalis | reverse complement strand
GCTCATGCCGCGGCGGGAGCCATCACGGGCCGCGCCGAGGCGCCCGCCAACGTCGCCCGCGATCTCGACGCGGCCGCCGGACAGCTCCGCCGCCGCATAGGCGCCGGCCGAGCCGGACACGACGATGCGGCCGCCGCTGGCGGTCTGGCCGAGATGGTCGCCCACGTCGCCCTCGACCACGATCTCGCCGGACGACAGCTTGGCGCCGACGCGGTCGAGGAACGGCGAGCCGCCCCGGATCGTGAGCCGGTCGCCGGCGGCGCCGGACAGCTCGAACAGGTCCGTCAGCGCCACGCCGCGGTCGCCATGGCCCACGGTCAGCGCGGACAGATCGACGCCCGGCAGCGCGCCGGCCAGATCGACGCGCGCCGAGAACGGCCCGCGCGGGGTGAGAACGAAGCCGCTCACGCCATGATCTCCCGCAGCTTGAAGTGGAAGGGTCCGAGATTGCCGCCGTAGTTGCCGGCGTCGATCGCCACCACGCCCTTGTCGCGGCCGAGCGCCACCAGCGCCTCGATGCCGGCGCGGGTGCAGGCGGAGACCGCCTCGAAGCTGACGCCGTCGATCACGATCTCCTGCACGGAGGCGACCTCCGGCGGCAGCTTGCTTTCGGTCTGGGCCCGCAGCGTGGGGCAGTAGGCGTTGTTCGACGATGCGAACATGCCCTTGTATTTGGAGCCGACCTTGGAGCCCGAGCGGACGATCCCGCCCGGGAACGGCAGGATGCAGCCTTCGACCTTCTGCATCGCCTCGACGGCGACCTCGGCCGCCGCCAGCGTCTCGGCCCGCGAGGCGCCGAGGATGAGGATGTTGCCGCCGCCGACGCCGGAGACCGAGCCGGTCTCATGGTCGCAGACGAACTCGCCCTCCATCACCGGCACGCGCCAGATGCGGCGGCCATCGACGTTCTTGGCGATCTGCCAGCCGTCGCCGAAGTAGCGCAGCGCCTTGCCGATGGAGACCTTGGCGCCGCCCTCCATGCCCGCGTAGCAGGCGGAGGTGGGCGAGGTCAGCACGCACTGGCCGATGCGGTTCGGCACCACGGTCTGCAGGCCCTTGAGGTCCATGGTGAAGAACAGCACGGCGACGCCCGGCCGGCCGTCGGGGGTCTCGCTTTCGGGGATCTCCCGCTCCACGCCGCCCTCGCAGCCGCAGCCGATGACGGAGGTGGCGAAGCCGGTCACGGTTTTCGCCGCGATCATGGCCCACTTGGCCGTGTCGGCGGTGATGATCAGCCGCGTGCCGACCATGGGGAAGGCTTCCGCGAACGAGTCGCGGATTTCGACGCCGTTCAGGATCATGACGACCTCTTGGTGGCGTGGATGACCGCGCCCTGTCCGTCGCGGATCTCGTCATCCGCGATTTTGTAGGTTTTCGCCTTGAAGCCGAGGGTCTCGTCGAACCAGCGGTCGAGCTTCGCCTCGATGCCCTTGTCGTAGTCCGGCGCGACCTGGTGGGTGCGGCCGTAGGCGAGGCTGACGATCTCGCCGTCCTTCACGATCACCTGGCCGTTCTTCAGCACGTATTCGGCCTTGGAGAACATCGCCTCCCGGTCGGCGTCGTCGCGGTAGATCACCACGTCGCCCACGGCGCCGGCGCCGAGGTGGCCGCGGTCCGTGAAGCCGAGGATCTTGGCCGGGGCCGCGCGGGTGACGATCGCGATCTCCTCGAGCGTGTATTCGCGCTTGAGCTGGTCGACGATCGAGTGCTTGCGCACCGCCTTCGGCAGCTTCGCGAACTGCTCGTCGCGGAAGTCCTTGTCCATCAGCAGCCGGATCAGGTGCGGATAGGTGGTGAAGGGCGCGCCGTTCGGATGGTCGGTGGTCAGGAAGATCCGCCAAGGGTCCTCCACAAGCAGGAACAGCTCCAGCCCGATCGCCCACTGCAGGGCGTTCACGAAGGACTTGTCCTTGTAGACGAAGGGAACGATGCCGCAGGCGGCGTCCATCTCCATGTCCATGCCGATCCAGCGCTTCGGCGAGGCGATGCCCCGGTTGCGGTGCTGGGACATGAAGTCGGCGGAGGCGGTGACCGTCTGCCCGAACATCACCTGACCGACGTCGATGGAGATGTTCGGGTTGGCGTTCACCGCGTCCGCGATCTCGGCCGCGGCGGAGGAGAACCGGCGGTCGCCCTCCGCGCCGTAGGAGTGGAACTGCACATGCGTCATGTGCAGCGGCAGGCCCTCGGTCGCGGCGACGGTCGCGAGCGTGGTGTCCTTGTTGCCGGGCACGCCGAGGTTGCAGCCGTGCAGGTGGATCGGATGGGCGAGGCCCAGCTCCTTCACCGCCCGCAGCAGCGTCTGCAGGATGGTGCGGGGCGTGATCTCGTAATGCGGGTTGGCCTCGTCGAGGTCCATCTTCCGCTGGTTGAACTTGAACGCGTTGATGCCGCCCGGATTGACGATCTTGACCGCCATCGCCTTGGTGGCCGCGAGCTGCCAGGCGACGTAGTCATTCACCGCCTCCTGCCCCGCGCCGCTGGAGATCAGGTCGAGCAGGAAGTCGTCATTGCCGAGCACCACGTAGCCGCCGGTGTCGAGGAAGGGAATGTCCTTCATCTCGGCGTGCATGTGGCGGGCGTTGGCGGCCACCATCGCCGGCTCGAACACGGCGGTGTAGCCCATCTCCGCGTAACGGCAGCCGGTCGCGTGGGCCGTCATGGTGGAGAGGCCGCCGCCGCAGCCGCAGAAGTCGCCCGCGGGCTCGCGATAGGCGCGCTGCTCCTCGATCATGAGCAGGCGCGTGATGTTCGACTTGCCGCCGGCGATGTGGCTGTGGATGTCGATGGCGCCCGCCATCACGACCCCGCCCTTGGCGTCGATGGTTTCGGCCGCGCCCTGGAAGGCGTCGGCGGCGACCACGCGGCCGTCGTCGATCACGACGTCGCGGACGACGCCCGCCTCGCCGTTCGCGGGGTCCAGAACCTTGCCGTTGGTGATGCGTACGGCGCTCATGCGCGCGCCTCCGAAATCAGCGTCACGATCTCCGCCACGCTTTTCAGGCCGGCGTCGCGGTAGCGGCGCAGCGGCAGGCCGACCACCGAGTCCGCGCGGAACGCGAGGCCCTGATGGTCGAGGCCGGGCTGGCCGACGGGGATGAACACGTCCGGCTCGCGCTCGAACCGGGTGTCGGGATGGGCGATGGCGATCACCGCCGCGTCCGAGGCCGGCGGCCGCTCCGGGCGGAAGGCCGAGGTCCACACCACCAGGTCGGCGGTCTTCACCGCGTTCTCGGTGGCGTAGGCCTTCTGGTCGTGGTCCGACACGCCGTCACGGAAGCCCACGCGCAGCGGGAAGCCGTGGTTCCAGAGCGTGGCGTGATAGGCGCCGGTCAGGTTGTCCTTGCCCGACAGCGGCAGGCCCGCGGCGCGGGTGGTGACGTTGAGCGTGTCGATCACGGACACCGCCCGCTCGATCACCAGATCGCCCTCGTCGTCGAGCGAGGCGGCGCTCCAGACCAGCACGCCATAGGCGGCGGCCTTGAGCGCGGCGGCGAGCTCGACCAGCTCAGGCGCGGCCTTGGGCGGCGCGCCGTCGGCGACCAGCGTCGCGAGCTGCGACAGCGCGTCGACCAGCCCGCCGTCGGCGACCGCGATCACGTCCACGGTCGAGCCTTCGAGCTGGGAGCGCGACTCCGCCGTGGGCTCGCCGCCGAGGAACACCACCCGGCGCGGCGCCGTCAGGAACCGGCCCTTGGCGGGCGTCACCCGGTCGTAGAGCCGGTGATAGGCCTTGATCGGATCGGGACCGATCACCACCACCAGATCGGCCCGGTTGCGGACCTCGGCGAAGGTGGTGGCGACCCAGCCCTTGCGCTGGGAGCTGGCGAGATTCCGGAACATGCCCTCGGAGGCGTAGTGGTCCACGCTACCGCCGGTCTTGCCCGCGAGCTTCAGCACGGCGCGCACGCCGTCCACGTCGGTGGCGAGCCCGGCATAGGCGATGGAGCCCGCCGCCGACAGGCGCTTGGCGGCCTCGGCCACCGCCTCGTCGAACGAGACGTCCTTGCCGCCGACCCGCGGCGACGGCGCCGGCGCGCCCGAGCGGCTGAACAGCGCCGCGGCCCGGCCGCAGACGCCCTCGGCCGCGGTGACCTTCGCCCCGTCGACCTTCAGCGTGATGTCGTCGCAGCCCAGCCCGCAGAACGGGCACACGACGTCGGAATGAACGGTTTCGCCCATGACGGCCTCAGTCATACTTCACGTAGGCGAAGCGCTGGTCGCCCTGGGGCGTGCCTTCCAGCGCGTCGTCCTCCGACGGTTTCCACTGCACGACGCTCTCGATCTTCCGGGCGAGCTCGAAGTCCCGCTCCGTGATTCCCTTGGCGTCGTGCGACATGAGCCGCACCTCGACCCAGGCGTAGGACGCCGTGATGTCGGGATGGTGCCAGGCCGCCTCCGCAAGATGGCCGATGGTGTTGATGACCATCAGCGTGCTTTTCCAGCTTTGGGTCTTGTAAGTCCGCCGAATCCAGCCGTCCTCAAGCCGCCATTTGGGAAGTTCGGCGGCGAGGCGGCGCTCAACGTCGTCTTCCGGGATGGTCGCTTTCGAACCGGCCACGGCGCGCTCCTCGGGTTTTGATTTGTCGGGACCGTTACATGCGCGGTCGGGCCGGCGCAACGCGGCGCGACGTTTCGTCCGGCTAGGCTTTTGGCGCAGTCGCCAAGGATGGCGTATGCCGTTGCGGGCTCATAAGGTGCCGCCGGAAACGCCATGACCCACGATCCCCGTCCCCCTTTCCCGCCGCGTCGCGGAGAGCGGTCGCCCTGCGCCGTCACGGTGCGGGCGCCGGGACGGCTGCATGTGGGCTTTCTGGATCTGGGCGGCGCGCTCGGCCGGCGCTTCGGAGGCTTGGGGCTCTCGCTCGAGACGCCCTTCACGGCCGTGACGCTGCGCCCCGCGCCGGCCCCCTCCTCGACCGGTCCCGACGGCCCCCGCGCGGCGGCCGCGATGGCGGCGATCGCGAGCGCGTTCGGCCTCGACGGCCGCGCGTCGGTGGCGGTGGAGACCGCCCTTCCCACCCATTCCGGCCTCGGCTCCGGCACCCAGCTCGGGCTCGCCGTGGGGGTGGGTCTCGCCCGCCTCAACGGGCGTGAGGACATAACGCCGCGGCAGGTGGCGGCGGCGCTCGGGCGGGGTCAGCGCTCCAGCATCGGCCTTGGCGCGTTCGAGACCGGCGGCGTGATCCTCGACGGCGGCCGCGGGCCGCTCGACGCGCCCCCGCCGATCGTTTCGCGCGTCCCCGTTCCCGCCGCGTGGCGCATCCTGCTGATCTACGACCACGGCCTCGTCGGCCTGTCGGGCTCGCGGGAGACCACCGCCATGGCGAACCTGCCGCCCTTCCCCGAGGCGCTCGCGGACCGGCTGTGCCGCCTCGCCGTGCTCGGCGCCCTGCCCGCCGCGGCGGAAGGCGACGCCCACGCCTTCGGCCTCGCGGTCGGCGAGATGCAGCGCCGGCTCGGCGACCATTTCGCCCAGGCGCAGGGCGGCCGCTTCACCAGCGCCGACGCGGCCGAGGCGCTCGCCGCCATCGAGGCGCGCGGCGTTCCGGGCGTCGGCCAGAGCTCCTGGGGGCCGACCGGCTTCGCCGTGCTCGGCTCCGAGGCGGAGGCCGAGGAGCTTGCGCGCGACATGCGCGCCCGCTTCGCCGACCGCCCGAACCTCGCTTTCGACATCGTCCGCGGCGCCAGCCGCGGCGCCGACATCGCCGTCCGTCACGACGAAGACGGCCTTGCGCTTACCGGAGACGCCCATGTCCGACGCTGAACCGATCCTGCACATGATCACGCCGCTGAAGCACACCAGCCCGTTCGACGTGAACATGGCGGTGGACGCCGGCTTCCACATCATCTCGTCCAACGTGGACGTGCAGCTGAAGGACGTGGTTCCGCTGACGCAGGACGCCATGTTCAGCCGCTCGCCGGACGCCGCCAAGCGCACGGTGTTGTTCATCGGCGGCAAGGACGCGAGCCTCGCGCTCGACCAGATGAAGGCGGCCGCCTCGGCGCTGTTCCCGCCGTTCGAGATCTCGATCTTCGCCGATCCGGCCGGCTCCTTCACCACCGCCGCCGCCATGATCGCGCTGGTGGAGAAGCACCTGCGCGGCAAGCGCGAGGGCGGCATTGAGGGCGCGCGGGTGCAGGTCTACGGCGCGACTGGCGTGGTGGGCGGCATCGCGGCGGTGATCGCGGCCCAGGCCGGCGCGGACGTGACCATCGTCAGCCACCGGGTGATCGAAGACGTCGAGGTCAAGGCGGTCGACTTCAAGAAGCGCTTCGGCGTGAAGCTGAACTGCGCGGTCGCCACAAACGACGAGGAGAAGAAGGCGCTGGTGCCCGAGGCCGACGTGATCCTGACCGCGGCCGCCGCCGGCGTCGAGGTGATCTCGACCGACGTGCTGCAGGCCGCCACCAGCCTGCTGGTCGCCGCCGACATCAACGCCGTGCCGCCCGCGGGCGTGGCCGGCGTCGGCGCCAATGACGACGGGATCGCGCTGCCCTACGGCGTCGGCGTCGGCGCGCTGGTGATCGGGCAGGTGAAGTATCAGGTCCAGCACCAGATCCTGAAGCGCATCCTGAGCTCGGACACGGCGCTGCATGTGGGCTTCGCCGAGGCGTTCGAGCTCGCCCGGCGCATCTCGGCCTGAACGCCCGATGGCCGACGGGGCGTTCGACCTCGCGCTGATCGGCCTGTCCACGCGGGCGCTGGCCCGGTCCGCGAGGCGGGCCGGGCTCCGCGCGCTGTCGATCGACCTGTTCGTCGACGCCGACACCCGCGAACACGCGGCGTTGGCCGTCCGCGCCCCCGCCTGGCGCGGCG
>NZ_JBHTMX010000146.1:0-6854 GCF_042679725.1 Methylopila musalis | reverse complement strand
CGCCGGCGCGGCGCCGGTGGAGTGGCGCGTCTCCGACGCGCTCGTCCCCTACCCGGACGCCGTCGCCGCCATGGACGCCCGCGCCGCCGCGATCGCGGACGGAACGGCGCCCGAACTGGTCTGGCTGCTGGAGCACCCGCCGCTCTACACCGCCGGCACCAGCGCGCGGCCCGACGATCTGGTCGCGCCCGACCGGCTGCCGGTGTTCTCCACCGGCCGGGGCGGCCAGTACACCTATCATGGCCCCGGCCAGCGCATCGCCTACGTGATGCTGGACCTCCGCCGCCGGGGACCTGACCTCCGGACCTATGTGGCGGCGCTGGAGGCGTGGCTGATCGCGACCCTCGACCGCTTCAACGTCACGGGCGAGCGGCGGGAGGACCGGGTCGGCGTCTGGGTGCGACGGCCGGAGCGGGGCCTCGGCGCGGAGGACAAGATCGCCGCCATCGGCGTGCGGGTGAAGCGCTGGGTCACGCTGCACGGCGTCAGCCTCAACGTGGAGCCGGACCTGTCGCATTACGGCGGCATCGTCCCCTGCGGCGTGCGCGACCAGGGCGTCACCAGCCTCGCCGATCTCGGCCGCGTCACGAGCCTCCCCGAAGTCGACATGGCGCTCCGCGCCACGTTCGAGGAGGTGTTTGGGCCGACCGCGCGGGCGGAGACGCCGGGCGGCTGAGCGTCCGCTTTCGTTCGCGGCCAGCCACCGGGAGCGCCCGCTTCCTTGTCCCGGCCTTGATCCGGGACCCAGAAACTCTGGCGTCTCAAGACAGAACGCGACAGCCGAGACGCTCGATCCTCACACGTCGGCGTCTCTGGGTCCCGGCTCGGGGGCCGGGACAAGAGGGAGGGTCAGCGCGAAACGCTTACGCCCGGTCATCCGCCGAAAGCGCGCCCGCTTCCCTTGTCCCGGCCTTGAGCCGGCCCCAGAAACTCTGGCGTCTCCAGACAGAATGCGACGGCCGGAGCGCTTAATTCTCACACGTCGGCGTTTCTGGGTCCCGGCTCGGGGACCGGGACAAGAGGGCGCGCGTTCAGACCGTCTCGCCGATGACCACGCCGGCGCCCTCCGGGACCTCCGACAGCGCGATCTCCTTGCGCGTCACCGTCTTCACCTTGGCCAGCGCCGGGCCGGCGTGGCAGGCGGCGGCGAAGGCGTCGATGTGGGTCGCCGGGCCGGCCAGCAGCGCCTGCACCGAACCGTCCTTGCGGTTGCGCACCATGCCCCGCAGGCCCTGCGACGTGGCGTTGGCCTGCGCCCAGGCGCGATAGCCGACGCCCTGCACCTTGCCGGTGACGACGATCTCCGCCGCGATGTCCGTCATCGAAACCCTCCCTGCGCCGCAGGCCCTCCGCGGGCGCCGGCGGCGAATCGCCTGAGCTCCGCCAGATAGGGCGCGGGCAGCCCCCATTCGACCGCGGCCGGGATCACCATCTCGCTCATGTAGCCCGCGACCGCGATTCCTGGCGCCACATGGCGGGAGACATAGACGATGGCGTCGCGCCCGCCCTCCGGCCCCGCGACCCGGAGTCGCTCCCGGCGGTAGAGCCCCATGGCGACGCGCTCGAAGGCGTCGAGCGCCCGGAGGTCCGCCTCCGTCAGCCGCCACAGCACGCCGTGGGTGGCCGCGGCGGGCTCCCGCAGCACGGTGGCGTAGCCGTCGCGGGAGATGGCGAAGCGCCAGCCCTTCAGCCGCGCCGGGCCAAGGGGCTCGGCGGTCGGGCAGCGGCGCGCCATGGAGCGGCGGCACATGTTGGCGCCATAGGCGAAGTAATGCGGCACGGCGCGCTCCCGTCTCGACCTGAGGCTTCCGCGCATCAACATGCGCGTGATCGCCGCGCGCAAGTCCGATCCGACATTGTTCCGCCTCAAACCGGTGGCTTTTCGAAAAGACGGGGCGAAAGCCTTGGGATCAGAGGGGCGGCGCGCGTTCGGGCGGTAACGGGATGGTTATTCCGGAAACGCCCTCTGTTTCCGCTTCGTCCCACGCCGCGAGGGTTCGGCTCAGGGTTCCTTAACCATGGCCGTGGCGCTCTCGCTTAAGGCGTCCGCGCGCGTCTCTTTCGGGAGGCGCGGCGGAGGTCGGTCTTGACGGCACTGGAGCGGACGGTCGTGACGGAACGGTCTTGGAATCTCGGCGTGTCGCGGCGCGGGGCGCTGCGTCTGGGCTTCGGCGCCGCGGCGGGCGCGCTGGCCACCACCGCCTCCGCGCAGGAGATGATGCTGTCCTTCGACAGCCAGGCCGAGTGGAAGGACCGCTTCGACGCCTCGTCCTCGGGCGTCACCCGCACCTCCGCCTCCCGCACGCCGACCCTGTCGGCGGAAACCGCCCAACGCACCGAACTGGCGATTCAGGATTACGCCGCCCTGGTGCAGCGCGGCGGCTGGAGCCGCGTGCCCCCCGGCGAGCGGCTGAAGCTCGGCTCTCGCGGCGAGCGCGTGATCGCGCTGCGCCAGCGCCTCGCCGCCACCAACGACATCGACCCGAACCTGCCCATGTCGCCGGTGTTCGACTCGTATGTCGAAGGCGCGGTGAAGCGCTTCCAGGCCCGGCACGGCCTGATCCCCGTGGGCGTGGTCGGCGACGACACCCTGCAGTCGCTGAACATCCCGGCCGAAACCCGGCTGCGGCAGCTCGAGACCAATCTGGTGCGCATCCGCACCATGGCGAACGTGGCCGCCACCGGCCGCTACGTGCTGGTCAACATTCCCGCCGCCGAGATCGAGGCCGTGGACAACGGCCAGGTTCAGGCCCGCTACACCGCCGTGGTCGGCAAGGTGGACCGCGCCTCGCCGGTGCTCGACGCCAAGATCCAGCAGGTGAACTTCAACCCGTTCTGGACCGTGCCCGCCTCCATCATCCGGAAAGACCTCATTCCGATGATGCAGAAGGACCCGCAGTATCTGGCGAAGAAGAAGATTCGCGTCATCACCCATCAGGGCCAGGAGATTCCGCCGGAATCGATCAACTGGAACACGATGGAGGCGACGCAGTACATGTATCGCCAGGATCCGGGCGAAGACAACTCCATGGGCTCGGTGCGCATCAACATGCCGAACAAGGACGGCGTGTACATGCATGACACCCCGTCCAAGAACCTGTTCGGCGAAAACGCCCGCTTCCAC
Organism: Methylopila musalis; assembly: GCF_042679725.1. Classification (NCBI taxonomy): domain Bacteria; kingdom Pseudomonadati; phylum Pseudomonadota; class Alphaproteobacteria; order Hyphomicrobiales; family Methylopilaceae; genus Methylopila; species Methylopila musalis. Next base: position 3,730 of record NZ_JBHTMX010000146.1, on the reverse strand, counting down.
TCCTCGGGCTGCGTCCGCATCCAGAACGTGCGCGAGCTGGTGGGCTGGCTCGCCCAGAGCCAGCCGGGCTGGGACCGCCGCGCCATCGACGCCGCGATCAAGTCCGGCCAGCGGGTGGACATCAACCTGCAGCCTTACGTGCAGGTCTACTGGCGCTACATCTCCGGCTGGGGCGGCGCCGACGGCACGGTGCAGTTCCGCGAGGACATCTACGGCCTCGACGGCACCGGCGAACTGGCGATGGCGCGCTGACGCCTCCGGCTTCGGGGCCTAGACCATGGCCGCCACGCGAGACGACGAGCCCAGCGGCGACGTCCTCTATGAGGTCGTCACCGTGGGCAACGCCATGCGTTGCGCCGCGATCCACGCCGACACCGGCGTGGAGGTCGTGGTCGTCGGCCCCGCGGGCGGCTCCGAGATCGCGCTCAAGGCGCTCGCCTTCCGCAAGCTGAAGGCGCGGCTGGCGCGGGAGTGATCCCTGTCCTCCCGACAACCGCAGTCCTCTTTTCGCCTCATCGCTGTCGTGTAAAGTCGCGGGCCGCGCGCTGCGGCGCCCCCGACATCGGTTGCTTGAAGGAGCGTCCATGAGCAAGCCCCCGTCCCGCCCGTCCGCCTTCGCGAGCCGGGCGCGCGGCGCCGCGGCCGTGGCGCTGGCGGCGACAATCGCCCTCTCGCCGCTCGCCCTGCCCTCGTCCGCCCTCGCCCGCCCGGCGCCCGAGAGCTTCGCCGATCTGGCGGAGGGTCTGCTCGACGCGGTGGTGAACATCTCCACCTCCCAGAACGCGCCGGCAGCCGAGAAGTCCGTGCCGAAGCCCAAGCTGCCGGAGGGCTCGCCGTTCGAGGAGTTCTTCGACGAGTTCTTCAACAAAGGACCCGGCGCCCAGCAGCCCCGCGCCCGCAAGCAGAGCTCGCTCGGCTCCGGCTTCGTGGTCGACCCGGCCGGCATCGTGGTGACCAACAACCACGTCATCGACGGCGCGGACGAGATCACCGTCAACTTCAACGACGGCTCCAAGCTGGTGGCGGAGCTGGTCGGCAAGGACGCCAAGACCGACCTCGCCGTGCTGCGCGTGAAGCCGCCGAAGCCGCTCAAGGCGGTGAAGTTCGGTGATTCCGACAAGCTGAGGGTCGGTGACTGGGTGCTCGCCATCGGCAACCCGTTCGGCCTCGGCGGCTCGGTCTCCGCCGGCATCGTCTCGGCGCGCAAGCGCAACATCAATTCCGGGCCTTACGACAACTTCATCCAGACCGACGCCGCCATCAACCGCGGCAACTCCGGTGGCCCGCTGTTCAACACCGACGGCGACGTGGTCGGCATCAACACCGCCATCATCTCGCCCTCCGGCGGCTCCATCGGCATCGGCTTCTCGGTTCCCGCCTCCACCGCCGGCCCGGTGGTGGAGCAGCTGCTGAAGTATGGCGAGACCCGCCGCGGCTGGATCGGCGTGCGCATCCAGGAGGTCACCGACGACATCGCCGACAGCCTGGGCGTGAAGGGCCCGAACAAGGGCGCGCTGATCGCCGGCGTCAACGACGACGGCCCGGCCGAAAAGGGCGGCGTGCAGGTGGGCGACGTGATCGTGGGCTTCGACGGCAAGCCGGTGAAGGACGTCCGCGAGCTGCCGCGCATCGTGGCCGACACCCCGATCGACCGCGAGGTCGAGGTGAAGGTGGTGCGCAAGGGCAAGGAAGAGTCCCTGAAGCTGAAGGTGGGCCGTCTCGAGGAGGCCGAGACGCCCAAAACGGCGGCCGCCAAGTCGGACGACACGGCCGAGGAGCCGCAGACCACCGAAGCCCTCGGCCTCACGCTCGCCCCCGTCTCCGACGCGCTGAAGAGCCAGTTCGGCCTGAAGCCCGACGCCAAGGGCGTGGTGATCACCGACGTGAAGGACGGCTCCAAGGCCGAGGAAAAGGGCATCCAGGCCGGCGATCTGCTGCTGGAGGTGGCGCAGGAAGCGATCGCGACCCCCGCCGACGTCGCCCGCCGCATCGACGCGCTGAAGAAAGACGGCAAGAAGTCCGCGCTGTTGCTGCTCGCCAACAAAGCCGGCGACGTGCGCTTCGTGGCGGTCTCGATCGACTGACGCGAACACGAAGCCGACGCTCCGCCGCGAAGATCTTGCCCGCGCGGCGGAGCGCGCTTCGGAACATGGACTGAGAGCCAGCGTCTCCCCCGTCATGCCCGAGCGTGTCTCGGGCATCCACGACTTCGTGCCAGTCGAGGGCTTGAGCGTTCGAGTCGCAAACGCAGCGAATAAGCTCTGGGCCGCCATGTTCGACCAAAGCGCCCGCCCGACGGTCGCCGAACACGCCCCAGAACCGGAATCGCGCGCCCTCCCCATCGCCCTCAGCCTCCGCGAAACGCCCCCACGCGCCCCGCGCGGCGGCGCCGCACTCTAAGGTGGCGAAGTGGCGCGGATCGTCTTATGACGTGTCGCGACGGGCCTGTAGCTCAACGGTTAGAGCCGACCGCTCATAACGGTTTGGTTGGGGGTTCGAATCCCTCCGGGCCCACCAGTGTTTTCAATGACTTGGCCAACCTTTGACGCCTGACGGGCGGTCGTGCGGCAACGAAACTAGCGACGGTTCGACAAGTCATACTGCGTCCGCGCGAGGCGAGAGCTCAGCATAAAACTCCCTTCGCAGGCGGTCCTTCGCGTTCCGTGCCGGACGCCGCCACGCGCAGCGAAGACGCAAGTCGCCGCGGCTGACGGCGAAAACAGCGCGAAAGCCAAAGTTCACGTGGGGTTAACCGCTTGCAGAACACACATAGAACAGCTAATCCTTGTTCATGATTTGTTTTGAGTCGCGGCGGAGACGGGCATGCTGACCCGGAAGCAGTACGAGCTGTTGCGCTTCATCCATGAGCGCCTGAAGGAGAGCGGCGTGCCGCCCTCCTTCGACGAGATGAAGGACGCGCTGGACCTGAAGTCCAAGTCCGGAATCCATCGTCTGATCATGGCGCTGGAGGAGCGCGGCTTCATCCGGCGCCTGCCGAACCGGGCCCGTGCGCTCGAGGTGCTGAAGCTGCCGGAGGCGGCGGCGCCCGTGGTCACCCGCCCGGTGACGACGCGGTTCACGCCCAACGTCATCGAGGGCAATCTCGGCAAGGTCCGCCCCGCCCGTCCCGACGAGGACGCGGACTCCCGCATGGTGGCGATCCCGGTCATGGGCCGCATCGCCGCCGGCGTGCCGATCGAAGCCATTCAGGCAAAGAGCCACACCATCGCCGTGTCTCCGGACATGCTGTCCAGCGGCGAGCACTTCGCCCTTGAAGTGCGCGGCGACTCCATGATCGAGGCCGGCATTCTTGACGGCGATCTGGTGCTGATCCGCAAGCAGACCGCGGCCGACAGCGGCGACATCGTGGTGGCGCTGGTGGATGACGAAGAAGCGACGCTGAAGCGCCTGCGCAAGCGCGGCGCCTCGATCGCGCTGGAGGCCGCCAATCCGGCCTACGAGACGCGCATCTTCGGGCCTGACCGGGTGGCGATCCAGGGACGGCTGGTCGGGCTCATCCGACGCTACTGATCCTCGTCCGCGCCGGTCTCGCCGTCGTCGTCCGGGTCGGTCGGATCCACCGGCGGGCTCACGGCTTGGGTGGCTGCGTCCGGCTTCGCGAGGCGTGGGGCGAAGCTGAGGCGTAAGGCCTCCTCCGGCGGCGGCGGTCCGGCGCGTGACCAGGGGCGGTCGCCGGCGGGCGCGCGCGCGGACGTGGCGCGGAACGCCA
>NZ_JBHTMX010000145.1:0-6885 GCF_042679725.1 Methylopila musalis | reverse complement strand
CCCGCCGACGCAAGCCCGAAGCCCGCGGGGGGCGAGCGCGCGCCCGTCTCCGCCGGGTCGTCGGTGGGGCGGATCACGCTGGTCGCGGCCGTGGTGATCGCGATCGGCGTCATCGCCTATGTGCTGTTCGCGCCGCAGCCCGCGCCGCACGCCCCGTCTCCGGCGCCGGCCCCGCAGGCGCCCGTTTCCGCGCCCTGAGGGCGCCTTCGACGAAGGTTATCTGCTGAAATGCGCGCCAGAGCGCGAAAGCGGGCGCCTCCGGGCGCTGCAAGCGTTGACAGCCGCGTGAGCAGATCAAACGATCGCGTGATCCAAGCGGGCGGACATCGTCCTCCCGGACAACGGGGATCGCGCGGGCCATGTCGCAAGAGCAGAAGGGCGTCACCTATCAGAAGGTGGACGCAGGATATTTCGAGAAGCGCGGCCTGACGCGCTACGCCGGCGTCGCGAGCCTGTGGGCGCTCGGCGTCGGCGCCGTCATCTCCGGCCACTTTTCGGGTTGGAACTTCGGCTTCGCCACCGGCGGCTGGGGCGGCATGCTGGCCGCGGCCGGCATCATCGCGGTGATGTATCTCGGGCTCACCTTCTCCATCGCCGAGATGTCGGCCGCGCTGCCGCACACCGGCGCCGCCTACTCCTTCGCCCGCACCGCCATGGGCCCCTGGGGCGGCTTCTTCACCGGCCTGTGCGAGAACGTGGAGTACGTCATCACGCCGGCGGTGATCGTGACCTTCATCACCGGCTACGTGAACGCCATCTTCGGGCTCGATCCGGCCTATTCGCCGCTGATCTGGATCGTGTTCTTCGCGCTGTTCGTGGGCCTGAACGTGTTCGGGCTGGAGCTGTCGTTCAAGGTGACGATGGTCTTCACGCTGATGTCGCTCGCGGTGCTGATCTTCTTCTGGTTCAGCGCCATCCCGCACATGGACTTCTCCCGCTGGGCGCTCAACATCGGCGTCGGCCCGGACGGCGCCATCGCGGAGCTGCCCGAGGGCGGCGGCTCGTTCTTCCCGTTCGGCTTCTCGGGCGTGCTCGCCACGCTGCCCTTCGCGGTGTGGCTGTTCCTCGCCATCGAGCAGCTGCCGCTCGCGGCCGAAGAGTCGGTCGATCCGACCCGCGACATGCCGCGGGGCATCGTGCTCGGCATCTTCACGCTGATCGTCTCCGCCTTCATGATCGTGCTGCTGAACCCCTCGGTGGTGGGCGTGGGCTCGTTCCACCTCGCCACCTCGCTCGAGCCGCTGCTCGACGGCTTCAAGGCGGTCTATGGCGACGGCGGCGTGGCGATCCTCGGCGTGGTGGCGCTGACCGGCCTGATCGCGAGCTTCCACACCATCCTCTACGCGCAGGGGCGGCAGGTCTATTCGCTCTCCCGCGCCGGCTATTTCCCCCGCGGCCTGTCGGTCACCCATTCCAAGTACCGCACGCCGCACATCGCCATGATCGTGGGCTCGCTGGTCGGCCTCGCGGTGATGCTGGCGATCTGGTTCGCGCTCGGCGCGGAGACGGGCGGCGCCGCCATCGGCAGCGTGCTGCTCAACATGGCGGTCTCGGGCGCGATGTTCTCCTACATCGCGCAGGCGGCCTCGTTCATCCTGCTTCGGAAGAACGCCAGCCACATCGAGCGGCCGTTCAGGAGCCCGCTCGGCGTGCCGGGCGCCGTGCTCACCATCGTGATCGCGGTGGTGACGCTGTTCTACCAGGTGCAGGACCCGAACTTCACCAAGGGCGTGCTGTGGGTGCTGGTGTGGTTCGCGATCGCGACCGTCTATTTCGCGGTTTACGGCCGGCACAAGCTGGTGCTGTCGCCGGAGGAGGAGTTCGCGCTCTCCAAGGGCTCGGCGGAGTACCGGACCCACTGACGGACAGCAGAGCGGCGCCCGCCGCCGCTCTCGCCCCGCTGGCGATTTCGTGACGGCGGCGGCCTTTGCAGACGCGGCCGCCGTCACCAGATTGGGGATGCTCCTCCCCGGAGCGTTTCAACCCCGACTTGGCCCGCCGTCATGGCGGGCTTTTTCGTGTCGGCGTCCGGTCGGGACGGGGAGCCTCAGAGCACGAAGTCGCTCGCGGCGAGGTTCGACACGTTCATCACCTGGATCGAGAAGTCGCCGACCCTGTCGCCGTTGATATCGCCCTGGACGATCACATAGCCGCCATACACCCGGTAGTTCAGCTGTCCCTGCGTGCCCGCGGTGAAAGCGCTCGTCCCGATGAGGGTGAAGGCCTGGTTGCCGCTGCCGGAGATCGAGGCGTCGATGGCGGAGAGATCGATCTTGTCGCCGTCGCTGCGCTTGAAATCGTAGATTGTGTCGCGCCCGCTCGACATCCGGCTGTCGGTGACGTCGAGATAGACGAAGCGATCCGCGCCGGCTCCGCCGCTGATCACGTCGCCGCCGCCGCCGCCCGTCAGCCGGTCATCTCCGCCGCCTCCGGCGATGCGGTTGGCGCCAGCGGAGCCGATGAGGACATCGGCGTATTTGCTGCCCTCGAGGCTCTCGAAACTGAAGAACGTGTCGCCGTCGGCGTGCCCGCCGCTCGCCTCGCCGGTGGCGAGGTTGACGGTGACGGCGGCGGTGGAGCGGCTGTAGTCGAGCCGGTCCAGCCCGTCGCCGCCGTCCAGCAGATCGCCGCCCGCGTCGCCGGAAACGATGTCGTTTCCGGCTCCGCCGGTGATGTAATTGTAGTCGCCGTTCCCCCGGATGGTGTCGTTGTAGTCGGAGCCCTCGACGTTCTCGACCCGGAACCAGCTGTCGCCCGCCGCGGCGCCGCCGGCGGCGTTGCGGGCGAGATCCACGGTCACGGCGGAGGACGCGTATATGTAGCTGATCGTGTCTTCGCCGGCGCCGCCGTTGAAGGTTTCGCCGGCGACGCCGGCGGAGAGCAGGTCGTCGCCGGCGTCGCCGTTGATGATCAGCCGATCTGTCGCGACGCCGCCGCCGACGTAGATGATGTCGTCGCCCTGTCCGCCGTTTAGGGCCAGGCCGGTGGACGAGAGGACAGTGAAGAGGTCGTCGCCCTGATCGCCGTACATGGTCCCCGACGTGCGGATCAAAAGGAATTTGTCGTCGCCGGTCCCGCCGTTCGCGAAGCCGTTGGCGGTGTTCAGCGTGATGGAGTCGTCGCCAGCGTCACCGTAGACCGAGGCGCCCCCCGTGTCCTCGAGCGTATCGGCGCCGTCGCCGCCGCCGAGGTAGTCGTTTCCTTCGCCGCCGATCAGCACATCGCGCAGATGGCCGCCAACGAGCGTGTCGTTTCCACCCTTGCCCTCGTAACGGTTGCTGACGTTCATCTCTCCGAAATCACTCGCATCGAAGACGTCGTTGTTCTCCGTGCCGATCCGTGTGGCCATGATGCGTTTCTCCCCTTTTGTCCGCCGTTGCGTGCGCCGGGTCTCGGCGTCGACCGCGCATGCGGTGGACTATGGCGCCATTCTGGGTTTTGCGCATGCGGCGATCGCTGGCGAGGTCCCGGCGGGATGGCTCTGGACAACGCGGGCCGGCGCGCCGACATGCTGCGCGGCCCGTTCTCCGGCCGTCGGTTTCAGGAGTCTCCCATCGTGTCCCGCCCCTTCCGCCTGCTCGTCGTCGAAGGCAACCCGCCCGCCATGCGCGCGCGTCACGCCGCCGTGTCCGGGCGCACGCCAAGCGCGTTCTACGCCGACGTGCTGGAGGAGGTGGCCGGCTGGCAGGGCCTCAACGTCGCCGTGGACGTCGCCTATCCCGCCGATCCGGGCGCCAATCTCCCCGACGCGGCGGGGATCGCGTCCTATGACGGCGTGGTCATCACCGGCTCGGGCCTGAACCTCTGGAAGGCGGAGCCGGAATCGCTGACGCAGGTGGAGCTCGCCCGCGAGGTGTACCGCTCCGGCGCGCCGTTCTTCGGCTCGTGTTGGGGGCTTCAGGTCGCCGCCGTCGCCGCCGGCGGCGAGGTGAAGCTGAACCCGCAGGGGCGCGAGGTGGGCGTCGCCCGCGGCCTCCGCCTGACCGAGGCCGGCCGCTCCCACCCGATGCACGCCGGCCGCGCCGATCCGTTCGACGCGCCGGCGATCCACTCCGACGAGGTGGCGGTTCTCCCGTCGGGCGCGGTCGTCACCGCCGGCAATGACCTCTGCGCCGTGCAGGCGGCGGAGATCCGCCACGAGGGCGGCGTGTTCTGGGGCGTCCAGTACCACCCGGAATACACGTTCGCGGAGCTCTGCGGCATCCTCACGCGCTACACGCCGGTGATGATCGAGGAGGGCTTCGTGCGCGACGCCGACGACGCCGCGCGCCACATCGCCGATCTGGCGTCGCTCGACGCGGAGCCGCTGCGCAGGGACGTGGCCTGGCGGCTCGGCGTGTCGCCCTCGGTGACCGACCCGAAGGCGCGCCGGACCGAACTGGTTAACTGGCTCACCCGTCAGGTGGCCCCGACCGCGAGCGCCCGCGGCCGGATGTGACGGTCCCCCTTAAGCTGATGTGACGGCCGCCTTGGGGGCGATCGGCCTCCGCCGTCATGCCCGGCGAAGGCCGGGCATCCACGACGTTCTACGGTCAAGCGGCTGAGCCGCCGCAAATCGTGGATGCCCGAGACAAGCTCGGGCATGACGATGAACTCTTAAGGCGACAGGCGCGCTCACGCCTTCAGGCGGTAGCCGGATTTGAACATCCAGCGGATCACCAGGATGCAGAGCAGCATGAAGGCCAGCGTCATGGCGAGGCTGACGCCGATGTGGACGTCGGCCTTGCCGTAGAAGCTCCAGCGGAAGCCCGAGACCAGATAGACCACGGGGTTGAACAGGCTGACCGTGCGCCACAGCGGCGGCAGCATGTCGATGGAGTAGAAGCTGCCGCCGAGGAAGGTGAGCGGCGTGATCACCAGCAGCGGGATGATCTGGAGCTGCTCGAAGCCGTCGGCCCAGACGCCGATGATGAAGCCGAACAGGCAGAAGGTGATCGCCGTCAGCACCAGGAAGGACAGCATCCACACCGGGTGCAGCACGGTGAGCGGCGTGAACAGCGAGGCGGTGGCGAGGATGATCAGGCCGATCGCGATCGACTTGGTGGCGGCGGCGCCCACATAGGCGATCACGATCTCCAGATAGGACACCGGCGCCGACAGCACCTCGTAGATCGTGCCCGCGAAGCGCGGGAAATAGATGCCGAACGAGGCGTTGGACACGCTCTGGGTCAGCAGCGAAAGCATCACCAGTCCGGGCACGATGAAGGCGCCGTAGGGCACGCCGTCCACCTCCTGGATGCGCTGGCCGATGGCGGCGCCGAACACCACGAAATAGAGCGAGGTGGACAGCACCGGCGAGATCACGCTCTGCATCACGGTGCGCAGCGCCCGGGCCATCTCGAACGAATAAATCGCGCCGACCGCGCGCAGGTTCAGGCCGCTCACGCGCGCTCTCCGTTCACCAGGGTGACGAAAATATCCTCCAGCGAGGACTGGGTGGTGCGCAGGTCCTTGATGCCGACGCCCGCCACCGCAAGCTCGGTCAGGAGCACCGCCACGTCCGCGCGCTCGCGGGCGGAATCGTAGACGTAGACCAGCTCGTTTCCGCCGTCGCGCAGCTCAAGCCCATGGCGCAGGAGCGCCTCCGGCACGCGGGGCAGGGGCTCGCACAGCTGCAGGATCAGCTCCTTGCGGCCGAGCTTGCTCATCAGCGCCGCCTTCTCCTCCACCAGGATCAGCTCGCCATGGGTGATGACGCCGATGCGGTCGGCCATCTCCTCGGCTTCCTCGATGTAGTGGGTGGTGAGAATGACGGTGACGCCGGTCTCGCGCAGCTCCCGGATCAGCCGCCACATGTCCCGGCGCAGCTCCACGTCCACGCCGGCGGTGGGCTCGTCCAGGAACAGCAGGCGCGGCTCGTGGGCCAGCGCCTTGGCGATCAGCACCCGGCGCTTCATGCCGCCGGACAGCGCCATGATGCGCTCGTCGCGCTTCTCCCACAGCGACAGATCGCGCAGCAGCTTCTCGAGATAGGCGTTGTTCTTCGGCTTGCCGAACAGGCCGCGGGAGAACGACACGGTCGCCCACACGCTCTCGAACCGCTCGGTGGCGAGCTCCTGCGGCACCAGGCCGATCAGCGACCGGGCGGCGCGGTAGTCGGTTGCGATGTCGTGGCCGGCCACGGCGACCTTGCCGCCGGTCGGGTTCACCAGCCCGCAGACGATGGAGATCAGCGTGGTCTTGCCGGCGCCGTTGGGGCCGAGCAAGGCGAAGATCTCGCCGGTTTCAATGGTGAGGTCGACGCCTTTCAGCGCCTGAAAGCCGGACGAATAGGTCTTCGCCAGGCCGGAAATCTGCAGAATGGGGGGCATCGCAAGGCGGGTCCGACGTGAACGCGGGGCGCCGCGGGGGCGGCGTCGCCGGATGAGATTTAGGTCGCCCGGGTTCTAACGCCATCGGGCGCGGGAATGAAGCCACGGGAAAGGGGGCCTTCCTCCCCCTTGGTCGCTCCAACAACGGCCGCGCTCTCCCCCTTGTCCCGGCCTTGAGCCGGGACCCAGACACGCTGAGGTTTGCGAATAAAGCGCGGCGATCGGGGCGCGTGATCCTGAGAGGTTGACGTTTCTGGGTCCCGGCTCGAGGCCGGGACAAGGAAGAGGGCGCGGCGTTTGACAGACGGCGCGTCACGCCGAGCGGCGCAGGACGGGGGCGGCGTCGAGGCGGAGTTCGGCGACGTCGCCGAGGCCCTCGGGGCGGCGGTGGGCGACGATGACGAAGGTGGTGTCGGGCAGCGCCGCGCGCAGGGCGGCGAGCTCCTCGGCCTCCGCCTCCGGGTCGAGCGCGCTGGTGGGCTCGTCCAGGAACGCCCAGTCGGGCCGGCTCTCCGCCAGCCGCCGCAGCGCGAGCCGCTGCATCTCGGCGCCGGACAGCCCGAGCTGCGCGGTG
>NZ_JBHTMX010000144.1:0-6942 GCF_042679725.1 Methylopila musalis | reverse complement strand
CGATCGCTCTGCTCGGCGCGGCGGCGCTCGCGCAGGCCGTCCTCGCGCAGGAAGGCGGCGTGGCCGTCGATCAGCGCCGCCAGCGTGTCGAGCCCCTCGCCGGTCTCGGACGAAACCAGCGTGACGGGCGCGCGCCAGCGCCCGGCGCCGGGGCTCGCCAGCGTCATGGCGCCTTCGAGGTCCTCGCGGGCGCGGATCGCCGGCAGGCCGAGATCGGCCTTGGTGACGGCGATCACGTCCGGCAGCTCCATGACGCCGGCCTTGATGAACTGCAGCGCGTCGCCGGAGGCGGGCTGCACCGCGAGCAGGATCGTGTCCGCCACCAGCGCAACGTCCGCCTCCGACTGGCCGACGCCCACCGTCTCCACGATCACCCGGTCGAACAGCGCGCGCATCAGGATCACCGCGCCGAAGGCGAGTTCCGACAGGCCGCCGAGGCGGTCGCGCGCGGCGAGCGAGCGCACGAACACGCCGCGGTCGTCCGGATCGGTCGGGATGCGGGCGCGGTCGCCGAGCAGCGCGCCGCCGGAGCGCATGGAGGACGGGTCCACCGCCACCACGCCGACGGTGCGGCCTTCCGCGCGGAAGGCCCGCACCAGCGCCCCAGTGAGGGTGGACTTGCCGACGCCGGGCGGGCCGGTGAGGCCCAGCACGTCGCCATGGGGCTCAGCCTCCGCCGCGTCCAGCAGCTCCGCCGCCTCCAGCCCGCCCGCGCCGCGCTCCAGCCGGGCGAGCGCTCGCGCGAGCCCGACCTTGCCGGAGGCGCGCAGCGAGGCGAGGTCGGGGAAGGAGCGAGCGTTCACGGGCGACCGGCGGACGTTGGGGAGACGGAAAGGCTTAGGTTCCGTCTCGCACGATTCCCCGCGGCGCGCGACGGCGCCTTGGTCTCGGGCGGGATGTCGCGGGCGGTTACGGCGCCTTGGGCGCCTCGGCCGGACGGGCGGCGGCGTCCTTCTGCTTGATGGCGTCGCAGCGGTCGCGCAGCATCACGTCCGCCTTCTGCAGCGCCATGTTGAAGGCGATGGCCTTCTCGGGCGCGAAGGCGGCGCGGCGGGCCTTGGCCTGCTCCACCTGCCCCATCATGTATTCGTAGAACACCTGCCGCTCGGCCACGTCCCCGAGATGCACGTTCGCCACGCCGATGACGCAGCCGCACAGCTCCTTCGACACGCGCTCGGCGCAGGCCTTGCCGTAGGTGGCGTCCACCGACGCGACGTCGGTCGCCTCGGGCGCGCCTTGCGCGAAGGCGGCGGTGGCCGTGGCGAGCGCCGCCGTCACGGTCAGGGTGCGAATGAGCCTCATGGAACACGATCCTCCGGTCCGGGCGCGGCGTGGGGCGGCGCGCGCCTCTTATGATGCCCTTATCTGGCACAGGCGGACCGGCGGCGTCATCCCCCTCACGCGGTCTGTTCGAGCCCCATCACCGCGAACAGCCGATCCTCGTCGGTCCAGAGCCGCGTCACGGCCCAGCCCTCGGCCGCCGCCAGCGCGTCGAACGCCTCGGGCGAGTATTTGCGGGAGCTTTCCGTGTGGATCGTCTCGCCGCGGGCGAAGGCCACGAGGTCGCCGCCGATCGCGACCGTCTGGTCGGCGAGGCTGACCGCGTGCATCTCCACCGCGCCCTCGACGTCGTTCCAGCGGGCCTCGTGGGCGAAGCGCGCCAGATCGAAGCCGCCCTCCAGCTCCCGGTTGATGCGCGTCAGCAGGTTGAGGTTGAACGCGGCGGTGACGCCGGCCGCGTCGTCGTAGGCCGGGAGCAGCCGGCCGAGGTCCTTGCGCAGGTCGACGCCGATGATCGCTTTGCCCTGCGAGCCGAGATGGCCGCGCATACGGCGCAGGAAGGTCCGCGCCTCGCCTTCCGACAGATTGCCGATGGTGGAGCCGGGGAAGAAGCCGATGCGCGCGTTCAGCCTCGGCAGGTCGTCCGGCAGATCGAGTTCGGCGGTGAAGTCCGCCGTCACCGGACGGATTTCGAGCCACGGGAACCGTTCGCTCAGCCGCGCCGCCGCGAGCTCTAGAAAGTCGCCGGCGATGTCGATCGGCACATAGACCGCCGGGTTGTCGAGCGCGGCCAGCACCAGCGCCGTCTTGACGCCCGCGCCCGCGCCATACTCCACCACCGTGGCGCGCGGCCCGCAGAAGGCGGCGATCTCCTCCGCCCGGGCCTCCAGAATGCGGGTCTCGGTCCGGGTCGGGTAATATTCCGGCAGCCGGGTGATCTCCTCGAACAGCTCCGAACCGCGATCGTCGTAGAGCCAGCGGCTCGGCAGGCGCTTGGCGGGAGCTGCGAGGCCGTCCCGCACATCGGCGCGGAACGCCTCCCGCTGGATCTCGTGAAGGGGGACGCGGTCCAGCATCACGCGTCCTCCGCCAGCCGGAGGCCGGAAAACTGCCAGCGCTTGTCCGGCAGGAAGAAGTTGCGGTAGCTGGCGCGGGCGTGGCCGGGCGGCGTGGCGAGCGACGAGCCCCGGAGCACGAACGGCCCGCACATGAACTTGCCGTTGTATTCGCCGACCGCGCCGGGCGCGGGGCGGAAGCGCGGATAGGGCGAGAACGGGCTCCGGGTCCATTGCCAGACCTCGCCGAAGGCCTGTTTCAGCCCCGCGCCCTCGCCCGCCGGACGGGGCCGCAGCCGCGCCAGCGGGTCGCCGACGTCCACCGGCGGCTCCGCCCCGGAGACGCGGACGGCGTGCTCCCACTCCTGTTCGGTCGGCAGACGCTTGTCCGACCAGGCGGCGAAGGCGTCGGCCTCGAAATAGCTCACATGGGCGACCGGCGCGTCCGGATCGACCGGCTGCAGGCCGTTCAGCGTCATCACCCGCCACACGCCGTCGGTCTGCTCCCAATGGAGCGGCGCGGACCAGCCCTCGGCGCCCACCTGCGCCCAGCCGTCGGCGAGCCACAGCAGCGGCGAGCGGTAGCCGCCGTCCGCCATGAAGGCGAGCCATTCGCCGTTGGTGACGAGCCGGTCGGCGATACGGAACGGCTCGATCAGCGCCCGGTGCCGTGGCCCCTCGCAGTCGTAGGCGAAGCCGTCGCCGTCATGGCCGATCTCGACCACGCCGCCCTCGAAGCCGAGCCACGCCGCCTCGGGCGCCGCGCCCTCAGAGGCGAGCGCCGGCCCCGCCTCGCGATAGGCGGGCCGGACGGGGCTCTGGGCGAACAGGTGCAGGATGTCGGTGAGCAGAAGCTCCTGATGCTGCTGCTCGTGGTGGCGGCCGAGCTCCGCCAGCGTCTCCACCTCCGCGGACGGATCGCCGGACAGCAGCCGCTCCATCGCCTCGTCCACATGGGCGCGGTAGGCCATGATCTCGTCGAGCGCGGGCCGGGTCAGCATGCCGCGCTTCGGGCGCGGATGCCGGGCGCCCAGCGTCTCGTAATAGGAGTTGAACAGGTAGCCGAACACCGGCGAAAACTCGCGGTAGCCGGGCAGGTGCGGCTTCAGGATCATGGTCTCGAAGAACCATGTGGTGTGCGCCAGATGCCATTTGGCGGGGCTGGCGTCCGGCATGGACTGCACGGTGGCGTCGGCGTCGCTCAAGGGTTCGGCGAGACGTCGGCTGTGGTCCCGCACGTCGGCGTACGCGCCGCACGTCCGGCCGCGCCGCAGGGGCGCGCGCGCTGCTGTCAGGGTCATCTGTGCTCCGCCTGGGGTCGAGCGCGTGTCACCGGCGGCGCCGCGCTTCGTATCTTCGAGGAGAACGACCCGCCCTTCGTCGCGGTTCCACCGGCTTGCGCCGCCCGTGCGGCGCCTTAGGGTCGGCGCCTCCGCGGCCCGCGCCGCGCGTTCAAGGACAGCGTATGGCCCCCGCGACCACGACCTCGCGCCCGCTCCGTCTGGCCGCCCTGGCGGCGACGCTGGCGCTCGGAGTCGCGCCGTCCGTCGCCGCCGGGCAGGCGGAGGAGTTCTGGTCGATCGGCCGGCCCTATTCCGACGCCGCGCGCCGGATGGCGCCGGTCTCCGCCTTCCCCGCCCCGACCCCCGCCGACGAGCTGCCCACGGCGCGGTTGACCGCCCCGCCCGGCTTCCGGGTGGAGACCTTCGCGAGCGACGTGCTGGACGCCCGTATGATGCGCGAGGGCGACAAGGGCGTGATCTTCGTGTCGTCGCTGTTCGTGGCGAACCGGGTCTACGCCATCGTGCCTAAGCCCGGCGGCGGGCGCGAGGTAAAGATCGTGCTGCAGGACACGCCGCTGCCGAACGGCGTCGAGTTCCACAAGGGCGCGCTGTACGTGGCGACGCCGCGCCGCATTCTGCGCTTCGACGACATCGAGAACCGGCTCGACAATCCGGGGCCGCCCACGGTCGTGTACGACGGCTTTCCCGGCGACGGGCCCCAGAGCTGGAAGGCGCTGCGCGTCGGGCCGGACGGCAAGCTCTATGTCTCGGTCAACGCGCCGTGCAACGTGTGCGAGCCCGGCCCGCTCCGGGGCCGCATCGTGCGCATGAACCTCGACGGCACCGGGCTCGAGACGGTGGCGGAGGGCGTGCGCACCAGCGTGGGGCTCGATTTCGATCCGGTGACGGGCGAGCTCTGGTTCACCGACAACCAGCGCGACGGGCTGTCGGACGACATGCCCTCTGACGAGCTGAACCGGGTGACGCAGGCTGGCCAGCACTTCGGCTTCCCCTACTGCCACTCCGGCATCATGATCGACCCCGAATTCGGCTGGGGCCGCTCCTGCGACGCCTATGTGCGGCCGGCGGCGCTGCTCGGCGCCCATATGGCGCCGCTCGGCATGCGGTTCTACCGCGGCCGCATGTTCCCGCCGACCTACGCCCACGCCATCTTCGTGGCCCGCCACGGCCCGTGGAACCGCAACCGCAAGAACGCGGACGTGGTCGCCGTGCTCCGGGACGAGCGCGGCCGCGTGATCAGCGTGGAGCCCTTCCTCACCGGCTTCGTGCAGGACGAGGACTATGTGGGCCGCCCGGTGGACGTGATGCCCCTGAAGGACGGCTCGCTGCTGGTCTCCGACGACCACAACGGCGCGATCTACCGCGTGACCTACGAAGGGCCGCCGGCCTCCCCGCCCCGGAGCGAGGCCGGCGATCCGGTCACTCCGGCTCGAAGGTGAGCGCCACGCCGTTGATGCAGTAGCGCAGGCCCGTGGGCGGCGGGCCGTCCGGGAAGACGTGGCCCATGTGGCTGCCGCAGCGGGAGCAGTGCACCTCGGTGCGCAGCATGCCGTAGCTGCGATCCTCGGTGACGCCGAGCGCGCCCTCCATCGGGGCGTCGAAGCTCGGCCAGCCGGTGCCGCTCTCGAATTTCTCGCCCGAGCGGAACAGGGGCTGGCCGCAGCCGGCGCAGGCGAACACGCCGGAACGCTTTTCGCGCAGCAGCGCGCAGCTTCCCGGGCGCTCGGTGCCGTGCCGGCGCATGATCTGGTACTGCTCGGGCGTCAGCAGCGCCCGCCACTCCTCGTCGGTGCGGACGACCTCGTAGTCGGCGTGTGACAGGGACGCGGCGTGGGACATGGTCGGCGCTCCTTCCGGTGTCGTGAAGCTTCGAGAGCCTCCAATCTGGGGATCGAGGCCCTCTCCCGCCAGTGGGCGGCGCTTCAGGCCGGCGGCCGGCTGCGGCGGGTGGAGAGACCGTGGGCGGTCTTCTCCCAGCGGCTGGCGTCGCCATAGACGATCTGCCACAGCGCCCGCCACGCCGCGACGCCCACCAGCAGCCAGTAGAGCGGCGTGGTGAACAGGTCGATCGCGAGCCGGGGCTCGCCGCGCTTGTCGGCGCCGAGCCAGCAGCACGCGAGCCCGGCCGCGCAGCCGAGCGCCAGATTGCCCACATGGGCCATGAACAGCAGGCTTTCGAGCGACGTCTTGGAGGGCTTCGCCCAGCCGCCCGTCAGGGCGTCCACCGCCAGCCCGGTCATCACCAGTGGATAGACCAGCGCGGTCAGCGCCACGCCCGCCACCGTCATCAGCGCGCCGGCGAGCCGGAACGGCCCGAGCCGCGCGGCGAGCGAGCCGAACGAGCGGGCGTGGACCACGGAGGTGACCATGTAGCCCTTCATCCAGCGGGTGCGCTGCTTGATCCACGGCCAGAGGCGCGTGGTGGATTCCTCCCACGTGACGGAGGCGACCGTGCGCGTGCGCCAGCCGAAGCGCGCGAGCCGAAGGCCGAGATCAGCGTCCTCGGTGACGTTGCCCGCGTCCCAGCCGCCGAGGCTGCGCAGCGCAGACGCCCGGAAATGGTTCGAGGTGCCGCCGAGCGGGATCGGCAGCCCCGCGGCGGAGAGCGCCGGCAGGCCCACGTCGAACAGGGCGGCGTACTCGATGGCGAACTGGCGGGCGAGCCAGCCGTCGCCGGTGTTGTCGATGGCGAGCCGCGCCTGCACGCAGGCGACCTCCGGCGGCGAGGCGCGGAACACCGCGAGCGCCCGGCGCAGCTGGTCGGGGTCGGGCAGGTCCTCGGCGTCGAACACGGTGACGAGCGCGCCCCGCGCCGCCATCAACCCGGCGTTGAGCGCGCGCGGCTTTGTCTTCGGCCCGCCCGGCGGCAGCGTCAGCACCTCAATCCCGGCGCGGGGCGGACGGCGCGCCAGCGCCCCGAGCGTCTCGTCGTCGCCCTGCTCGATCAACAGCTTGATGTCGAGCTTGGCCGGCGGATAATCGAACCGCTCCAGCGCGTCGAGCAGGCCGGGCACCACCGCCCCCTCGCGGGCGAGGCAGACCAGCACGGTGTAGACCGGCAGGTCCCGGTCGTCGGCGCGGGCGGGCTCCCGGCCTCCGTCGTCGGCCGCGCCGGTCGCCATCGCCACCCGAAACACGTTCAGCGCCAGGAACAGCAACCCCGCGAGCACCGACAGCGTCAGCGCCACCACGTCGAAGGCGAAGGCGGCCGCCGTCACGCTCGCGGCGAGCGCCAGCAGCGCCTCCCGGCGCCGGGGCGTCATCTCCGGCATGGCGCCGGCGACCGTGAGCTCGGGCGCGAC
>NZ_JBHTMX010000143.1:0-7170 GCF_042679725.1 Methylopila musalis | reverse complement strand
GGTCTCCACCCCGGCGCGGGCGAACAGCCCCGCCCGCAGGTCCGGATCGTCGGGCAGCGCCACGCGCACGAGGCCGAGCCGCGTGGCGGCGTCCACCACCGGCTCCACCAGCCGCACCCGACCCCACACCGGCTCCGCCAGACCCGCGACCTCGATCCGCGCCGGCTGGCCGGGCTTCAGCGCCGGCAGCCGGGTCTCGGGCACGCGCGCCACCAGCTCGATCGCCCCGTCGCGCACCAGCCGGAACAGCGGCTCGCCGCCCATGCCGACGATCTGGCCGACCCGCGCCGAACGGGCCGAGACCACGCCCGCCGCCGGCGCCTTCACCTCGGTGCGGGCGAGGCGGAGCTCGATCTCGCGCCCCTGCGCCTCCGCGAGCGCCTTGTCGGCCTCGGCCACTTTCAGGGCCTCGTTCTGGGCCCGGACGCGGGCGCCCGCGACCTGCGCGCCGGTCTCCCGCGCCTGCAGCGTTTCGCCGGTGACGTTGCCCGAGGACTTGAGCTGTTGCGCCCGCCGCAACGCGGCGTCGGCCTCGATCCGCGCGGCCTCGGCCTCGGCGATGGCGGCCTCCGCCTGCGCGATGGCGGCCTCGGCCTTGGCGACGGTGGAGCGGTTCTGCGCCAGCGCCACGTCCAGCATGTCGCGGTCGAGCCGGGCGAGCGTCTTGCCGGCGGCGACCCGGTCGCCTGTCTCCACCAGATAGGCTTCGAGCCGCAGCCCGTCGATCTGGGCGCCGACGAGGATCTCGTCGCGAGGGGCGAGCGTGCCGGTGAGCGCCAGCGTCTGGACGATCTCGCGCCGGGCGGCGGTGGCGACCGTCACCGCCACCGCGTTCGGCCGCGCGGGCGCCGCGGCGGTCGCGGGTCCGGCGTCGGCCCCGGAACGGTCCGGGATCAGCGCGTCCCGGAACGCATAGGCGCCGACGCCCCCGCCGATCAGGACGACGGCGAGCGCCATGGGCCAGAGGCGGCGGCGGGGTCTGGGCGGGGTCACTGGCCGGGCTCCGTCTGGGCGGCGAGGAAGCGGCGCACGGCGCGCTCGAACACGGGCGTCAGGCCCGACAGGTCGGCGTCGGGCTCCAGCGCGAGGCGCGTCGCCAGCCCGTCGGCGAGCGCGCTCAGCAGCCGCACCGCCTCGACGGGATCGAGCGCGGGGTCGATCTGGCCGAGCGCCTGCCCGCGCCGCACCACCCGCGTCAGCAGGTCGTGGATTTCGCGCTCGCAGCGCTGGTTGATGGCGTGGATGTGCGGGTTGCGCACCGCCTCGGCGCAAAGCTCCGCATAGATCGGCATGCCGTCGGGCTGCAGCGCCCCCGACATGAAGCGCACGCCGGCCTCCACCAGCGCGCCCACCACGTCCTCCGCCTCCAG
Organism: Methylopila musalis; assembly: GCF_042679725.1. Lineage (NCBI taxonomy): Bacteria > Pseudomonadati > Pseudomonadota > Alphaproteobacteria > Hyphomicrobiales > Methylopilaceae > Methylopila > Methylopila musalis. Next base: position 5,800 of record NZ_JBHTMX010000143.1, on the reverse strand, counting down.
CAGCGGCGCGAGCAGCTCGGGCACGTCGGCCCGGTCGCGCTCCACGATGGCCTCGATCAGCGAGTCCTTGGAGGGGAAGTAGCGGTAGAGCGCGCCCGGGCTCATGCCCGCCTCGGCGCAGATCTGCTGCATGCTGGCGGCGTGGAAGCCGCTGCGGGCGAAGCAGGCCACCGCCGCGTCGAGGATGCGGCGGCGCTGGTCGTCGGCGCGGCGGGACCGGGTCTCGGACACGGGCGAGGCGAGGGACATGCGGCGCGACCCAAGAATGAGAGCGAATGTTCGTTCGCATTTTTATAGCCGCTCGCCCAGACCCGGGCAAAGGGATTCCGCGCATGGCTCCCGGGGCCTTCGCGGGGAGCGCCGAGAGAGGGGTGAAAGTCTCCGTTAACCAAGTTTTAGGGTTAACGGATCATGACTTTTCGGGAGGCGCGTCGGGCGCCCGAAACGCTGGTCAGGGGGCCATCATGCGGGGCAGCGCGCGCGGTCTGTTCGTCGGGCGCTCGGTCGTCCTGCTGCTGGCGGCGGGGGCGCTGGCCGGCTGCGTGGCCGACAAGGACGTGACCGGCTCGGTGATGCGCGCCAGCGCCTCGCGCGAGGTCGCGACCGGCGACCGCGAGGGCCAGCTCCGCCGCATGGCCGCGACCTATGCGGCGGCCTACGAGAAGAACCCCAACGACCCCGGCGCGGCCTACGCCTATGGCGTGACGCTGCGCGCGCTCGACCAGCGGGCGCAGGCGCTCGCGGTGCTGGAGAGCGCCAGCATCCGCCACCCGGCCCAGCGCCAGATCCTCGCCGCCTACGGCCGTTCGCTCGCGGACGCCGGCCGGCTCGAGGAGGCGCTGAAAGTGCTCGGCAAGGCCCATCTGCCGGAGCAGCCGGACTGGCGCATCCTGAACGCGCAGGGCGCGATCCTCGACCAGCTCGGCCGCACCGCCGAGGCGCGGCGCTATTACGAGTCCGCGCTGAAGATCGCGCCCGGCGAGCCGTCGATCCTGTCCAATCTCGGCCTGTCCTACGCGCTCGCGGGCGAGCCGGCCAAGGCCGAAGCCGTGCTGCTGCAGGCCGTGGCGAACCCCAAGGCCGACGACAAGGTCCGCGCCAACCTCGCCATGGTGCAGGGCCTGAAGAGCGCCGGCCCCGCGAAGAAGCCCACGCGGGGGTGATCCGGCGCGGGGCGGAGCGCCCTGCTCTTCTTGTCCCGGCCTTGAGCCGGGACCCAGAAACGTCTCCGCCTGCAGAACGAGCCGCGCGCTTGGAGCTTCACCCCGGAAGCGTCGGCGGAAATGGGTCCCGGCTCAAGGCCGGGACAAGGAAGGGTGAGCCGCCCCAATGAGCGCGCGGCCAACCGTGATCCCGAAGCGTGAAGCCTGACGCCGCTCCTCTTGTCCCGGCCTTGAGCCGGGACCCAGAAACGTCTCCGTTCGCAGAACGAGCCGCGCGCCTGGAGCTTTACCCGGAAACGTCGGCGGAAATGGGTCCCGGCTCAGGGCCGGGACAAGGACGTGCGCTCAGCTCGCGCCGAACGACGCCTTGCCGCCGTGGGCGGCGGACCATTCGGCGGGTTTGTTCAGGAAGGCCTCCACGTCGGCGAGCTTGCCGGCGTCGAAGCGGGCGTCCTCCTTCGCGGCCGCCAGCACGTCCCAGAAGGTGGCGAGCTCGTGCAGCTTCACGCCGATGCGGTCCATGGTCTGGCGGCTTTCGGGGAAGATGCCGTAGTGGAAGATGACGAAGGCGTGCTCCACGATCTGGCCCGCCTCGCGCAGCGCCTCGGCGAAGGCCACCTTGGAGCCGCCGTCGGTGGTCAGGTCTTCGACCAGAATGGTGCGGTGGCCTTCGGTGACGGCGCCCTCGATGCGGGCGTTGCGGCCGAAGCCCTTGGGCTTCTTGCGCACGTAGAGCATGGGCAGCATCAGCCGCTCGGCGATCCAGGCGGCGAAGGGGATGCCGGCGGTCTCGCCGCCCGCCACCGCGTCCAGGCTCTCATAGCCCGCCTCGCGCAGGATGGTGTCGGCGGCGTCGTCCATCAGCTGCTTGCGCAGCCGCGGATAGGAGATGAGCTTGCGGCAGTCGGTGTAGACCGGGCTCGCCCAGCCCGAGGTGAAGATGAACGGCTCCTCGGGGCGGATGTGGATCGCGCCGACCTCCAGCATCATGCGCGCCACCCGGCGGCCGATGGCGTCGCGGGAGGCGAGGGGGGCTGGGGCGTGCGTCATGGCGGTCTCCGGCGCGGGCGGTGAGGTGCGGCGTGAAGCCGATCCGTTAGCGCGAAACCGCGCCGGAGGGAACGCCGTCGCGACGGCTCAGGCCGCGGCGGCCGCGCGCTCCTCGATCACCGCCTCGAAGCCTTCGAACTGGGGATGGCCGGCGTAGAGCGGCTTGTTCTGGCCCGCGTTGCGGTGCGCCTTGCGGAAGGCGTCGGAGCGGGTCCAGGCCTCGAAGTCGTCGCGCGAGCGCCAGATGGTGTGGGAGGCGTAGAGCACCGTGTCGCCGTCCGCCGCGCCGCGCAGCAGGTGGAACTCCACGAAGCCCGGAACCTCGTCCAGATGGCGGTCGCGCTCGCGCCACACGGTCTCGAACGCTTCGGCCTCGGCGGCGAACACCTTGAAACGGTTCATGGCGACGAACATGGCGACAGTCTCCTGATCGATCGGGGCGTCTTCCCGGCCCGTTTTATGTCGCAGAACGCGAGGCGTCTCGCAAAATGCGACGCGCTTTGCGAAAGCCCTATGGGCTCAAGCCGTTATTTTGTGGCTCCGCCATGCTCGCGCCCCAATAGATGGGGTTAAAGCCGCTTCACCACGTTTGGCAAAGCCCTTGCTGGTGTGGGGTCAGCCGGATCAGGTTGATGCGTACCGGCGTCTGTTCGGGCGGAAGAGGGGACGTTTCCAACCCCACGCGATCCCCTCTTCCGCGCCGACATCTCCCGCTCCTCACACGCCCCGCTCTTGACGACGCCCTGCGAAGCCCGGCACTCGCTGGGGCGTGAGGCGCGCCGTGTGGGCGCCGTCTTCAAGGACACGGAGAGCCCCCATGACCGAGCCGGACACGGCGCCCGCCCGCCTCGCCTATGTTCGCGCCGCGCTCGCCAAAGCCGAGCGGGCCGTGGGGCGGCCCGAGGGCGACGTGACGCTGGTGGCGGTCTCCAAGACCTTCGACGCCGACGAGATCGCGCCCGTGCTCGAGGCCGGGCAGCGGGCGTTTGGCGAGAACCGGGTACAGGAGGCCAAGGCCAAGTGGCCGGGCCTGAAGGAGCGCTACGACGGCGTGGAGCTGCACCTGATCGGGCCGCTCCAGTCCAACAAGGCGGCGGAGGCGGTGGCGCTGTTCGACGTGATCCAGAGCGTGGACCGGCCGAAGATCGCCGAGGCGCTGGCGAAGGAGATGGCGGCGCAGGGGCGGTCGCCCCGGCTGTTCGTGCAGGTGAACATCGGCTCCGAGCCGCAGAAGGCCGGCGTTCCGCCGGAGGAGACCGACGCTTTCCTGGCCCGCTGCCGGGACGAGTTCGGCCTGACGATCGAGGGGCTGATGTGCATTCCGCCCGCCGACGAGCCGCCGGCGCCGTTCTTCGCGCTGCTGGACCGCATCGCCGCGCGCAACGGCCTACCCGGCCGCTCCATGGGCATGAGCGCCGATTTCACGGACGCCGTGCCCTTCGGCGCCACCCATGTGCGGGTGGGCAGCGCCATCTTCGGAACCCGTCCTAAGGCCTGAGGCCGCCGCACGCGGTCCCGGTCCTCCCCGCGCCTCACGGAGCGAGCAGGCGCTCCAGATAGTCCAGCTCCTCGCGCGGGCGCTCGTTCTCGCCGATGCGGCGGCGCAGCTCCTCCAGCACCCGGCGGGCGCGCTGGGCCTCGATCTCGCCCGGCACCTTGGTGCCGGTCCCGTCGCTCTCGCGCCGCCGGACCGGGCGGCCGAGCGGATCGTCGCGGCCGTCGGCCTGCCCGTTCTCCGCGCCCTGCTGGCCCTGTCCCGGCTGCTGCCCTTCCTGCTGGCCCTGCTGGCGCATCTGTTCGGCCAGCGCCTGCGCGCCTTTGCGCAGGTTTTCGAGCGCCCGGCTCTGGTCGTCCAGCGCCTGCCCCGTCCGACCCTGACCGAGCGCGCCGCGGGCGTCGCCCATGCTGCGCCCGGCCTCGCCGAGAGGATCCTGCCCCTGACCCCCGCCCTGACCCTGCTGGCCGCCCTGCTGACCCTGACCCTGGCCGCGTTGGCCCTGCTGGCCCTGTCCGTCCTGCCCCTCGCCGTTCCGGCCCTGCTGCTGTTGCTGCTGGCCCTGACCGCCGGGCTCGCCCGGACCGGGAGGCTGGTTCGGCCGGTCCGGCTGGCCGCCGGGCGCCATCTCCTGCATCAACTCGTCCAGCTTGCGCTGGAGCTGGCGCTGCTGCTCGGCCAGCGCCTGCGTGTCGCCGCCGTTCGGATCGCGGCGGGGCTGGCCCTCGCGGCCGCGCTGGTTACGCTCGCTCCGCTCCTGCTGGCGGTACTGCTGGTAGGTCTGGTCCCGGAGCTTGTTCTGCTCGCGGATCATGTCCTGCAGCTTGTCCATCTGCTGCTGGCTCTGGGACTGCTGGTGGTCGCCCTGCTGCTGCTGGCCGGGCTGGGCGGTCCGGAGGTTGTCGAGCATCTCCCGCAGCTCGTTCAGCGCCTGTTGGGCGGCCTCGCGCGATCCGCTCTTCGCCATCTGCTCCATGCGGTCGATCATCTTGCGCAGATCGTCGGGCCGGATGGTCTGGGCGCCGTTCTGGGGCGCGCGGGCCTGCGGGTTCGGCTGCTGCTGCGCCCGCTGGGCCAGCTCCTTCATGAAGGCGTCCAGCGCCTTGCGCAGCTCCTCGGTGAGCTTGGCGATCTCCTGCTCCGAGGCGCCGTCCTCCAGCGCCTTGCGCAGCGCCTCCTCCGCCTGCCTGAGCTGGCGCTCGGCGTCCGGCAGGTCGCCGTCCTCCAGCCGCAGCGCCATCTCCCACAGATGGTCGGCGACGGCGCGCAGCTCGTCGTCGGTCCGGGCGATGTCGAGCCGGCGATAGGCGGCTCGCAGGCCGAGATAGACCGAGGCCTTGGGCGTAAACTCCTCCGGGAACAGCATCAGCGCCTGAAGCGCCCTCGCGACGTCGGGCTTGGCGTTGGCGTCGAGCGCGAGCGTGCGCCGCTGCTCCACCAGCGCGCGGGCCAGCGGATTGACGAAGGGGCGGCCCGGAATCCGCAGCGTCTCGGGCGCGCTCAGGCCCTCCTGGCCGGCCTCGTCACGGGCGGCGAGCGTCATCACCGCGTCGGCCCCGGCGAAGGGATGCTCGGCGAGATCGAGCGAGGTCTGGCCCTTGCCCTCTCGCGCCCGCTTGCGCGGCAGCGTCAGCGCGATCTTCGGGGCCTCATAGAGCGGGCGGCGCTCCTCCGCCTGCCCGTCCTTCGGCGTCTCCGCCGGCTTCAGCGCGAAACGGGCCTCGGCGGAGGCGACGCCGTAATCGTCCGTCACCTCGTAACGCAGCGTGGCGCCGCCGCGGGCGTTGCGCTGGGGCGGCTCGCTCAGGCGGATGGTGGGGGCCGCGTCCGGAATGGCGGAGAAGCGCCACGACCAGGGCGCGGCCTCGCCCTCGCCCGCCACGGTGAGACCGGCGGCGCCGGTCAGCCGGTAGCGATGTTCCGTCATGCCCTCGGGGCTCTTGGCGTCGACGGGCTTGGCGTCCTCGAGGCCGCCGGTCGCGGACACCTCGGCGGTCCCGCCGGCGATCCGCACCACGAGGATCGAGCCCGTGGGCGCGCGCGTCACCTCCGGCGCGGCGTCGCCGGGGGCGCGGGCGGCGGTGAGGAAGAT
>NZ_JBHTMX010000142.1:0-7243 GCF_042679725.1 Methylopila musalis | reverse complement strand
GCCTCACGCCGCCGCTCACCGACATCGCCGCCTTCGGCGAGCGGCTGGACATCATCCGCGGTCAGGGCCGCGCCGCCGACGTGGCGCTCGCCGCCCCCGACGCCGTGCGCCGCGAGGCGGGCCAGATGATGCAGCACATCGAGGCCCAGAACTGGGACGGCGCCTCCGCCGCCTTCCAGCGCTGCGAGGGGCATCTCAAGGCGCTGGCCGCCATCGCCGGCCGCCGCTGATCCGAGGCGTCCCGCCCTTGCGCGGGCGATCCGACACGAACCGCGCGGGACCACGCCCGCGCCTTCACGCGCAGCCTCGCGGGTCCATGATCCCGCGAGGCCCCGCCGTTCGGACGGGTTGAAGCGCTCTCCGGCCCGTGGTTTGCGGAACGTCGCGTTCCCCTTCGCCGCCGGCCGGAGCCTGATCCATGCGACGCGCGCGATCCCGACCCGGCCACGCCCGCCGAACGAGCCCCCGTCCGGAGGGCCGCTCGTGACCTCCGTGGTGGTGATCGAGATCGGCGGCCTGCGCGGCTACCTCGCCACCGCGCTCGCGGCGGAGGGCTTTCAGGCCCGCACCTACGAGACGCTGCCCGACGACGACGACGCCGAGATCATCCTGATCGCCGCGCCCGCCGCCGACGCGCGGGTGTTTTCGGAGCTTGGGGCGCTTCGGGCGCGCTCGCCGGACGCGATCGCGGTCATCGCCACCGACGCCGACGTGCTGGCGGAGCGGCTCGCCTGCTACGAGGCCGGGGCGGACGCCTGCTTCCACCGCCCGTTCCACCTGTCCGAACTGGGGGCGAAGCTGCGCGCGCTGCTGCGCCGGCGCGGCGGCGGCGCGGTCGCGCTGATCACCGGCGGCGACGCTGTGCTCGACCATCGCGGTCTGGAGCTGAAGGTCGGCGAGCGGCGGCAGGACCTGACCCGCCGGGAGACCGAGCTTCTGGCGCTGCTCGCACGCGCCAACGGCGCGCTGGTGGAGCGGGAAAGCGTGCTGCGGGAGGCCTGGGGCGCGCCGAGCTCCATGACCAACAATTCCGTCGACGTCTATGTGGGCTACGTGCGCCGCAAGCTCGCGCTGCTCGGCTCCAACGTGACGGTGCGCACCGTGCGCGGCGTCGGCTTCCGGCTGGTCCGCAAACCGCCGGCGGCGCCGGGCCGCGGCGCGGTCACGCGCAAGAAATAATGAAATAATAATCTACCGGCGGGCAGTTGTGCGCCTTCCGCCTCATGTCCCTATGTTCCACATGATCGTGAGAGTTTTCTCACAAACTAGACTTTGCTTGTCTATAACGTTTCCATCCAACGGCCGGCGATGAAGACCAAGGCCGTGGGAGGAACCTTATGACCGACTTCACCCGTGGGGGCCTGCGCCTCCTGGCGGCGGGCGCGTCCGCGCTCATTCTCGCCACCGCCACGCCTGCGCTGGCCGCCGAGATGCGGCCGGTGACGTGGGAAGACATCGTCAACGACCAGGCCAGCAACGACGACGTCCTGATGTACGGCCTTGGCGTCAAGGCGCAGCGTTACAGCACGCTCGAGCAGATCAACGTCGAGAACGTCGCCCAGCTGAAGCCCAAGTGGTCGTTCTCGTTCGGCGACGAAAAGCAGCGCGGCCAGGAAGGCCAGGCGCTGGTGCGCGACGGCGTGATCTACATCACCGCCTCCTACAGCCGCATTTTCGCGCTCGACGCCAAGACCGGCAAGAAGCTCTGGGGCTATTCGCACCGCCTGCCGGACGACATCCGCCCCTGCTGCGACGTGGTCAGCCGCGGCGCCGCCATCTACGGCGACAAGATCTATTTCGGCACGCTCGACGCCTCGATGGTCGCGCTCGACCGCAAGACCGGCAAGGTGGTCTGGAACAAGAAGTTCGCCGATCACACCGCCGGCTACACCTTCACCGGCGCTCCGATCGTCGTGAAGGACGCCAAGTCCGGCAAGGTTCTGCTGGTGCACGGCAACTCCGGCGACGAGTTCGGCGCTGTGGGCGGCCTCTACGCCCGTGACCCCGAGACCGGCGAAGAGGTGTGGTACCGCCCGATGGTGGAAGGCCATGTGGGCCGCCTGAACGGCAAGCCCTCCAACCCCACCGGCGACGCGGCCGCTCCCTCCTGGCCGAACGACAAGGACGGCAAGAAGGTCGAGGCCTGGAACCATGGCGGCGGCGCGCCGTGGCAGAGCCCGGTCTATGACGAGAAGACCAACACCATCGTCGTGGGCACCGGCAACCCGGCCCCGTGGAACCACCACTACCGTTCCGGCCCCGGCGGCGACTACAAGCCCTACGACAGCCTCTACACCTCGGGCCAGATCTACATCGAGCCGGGCACCGGCGAGCCGGTCGGCTTCTTCCAGCACACGCCGAACGACGCCTGGGACTATTCGGGCAACAACGAGATCATCCTGTTCGACCTCGAAAAGGACGGCAAGAAGATCCGCGCCGGCGCCCACGCCGACCGCAACGGCTTCTTCTTCCTGACCGATCTCGACAAGCTGACCGCCCGCGACGGCAAGATCAACAAGCCGAACGCGCTGATCGCGGCCTATCCCTTCGTGCGCGACATCAGCTGGGCCAAGGGCTTCGACCTGAAGACCGGCCGTCCGATCGAGGTTGAGGGCCAGCGCCCGCCGGCTCCAAAGGAAGGCCAGGCCAAGGGCGACGCCATCAAGGTCACGCCGAACTTCCTCGGCGGCAAGAACTGGAACCCCATGTCCTACAGCCAGGACACCGGGCTGTTCTACATCCCGTCGAACGACTGGATGGAAGACTACTGGACCGAGAACGTCACCTACAAGAAAGGCGCCGCCTATCTCGGCCAGGGCTTCCGCATCCAGCGCAAGTTCGACACCCATGTGGGCGCGCTGCGCGCGATCGACCCGAAGACCGGCAAGATCGTGTGGGAGCACCTCGAGACCATGCCGCTCTGGGCCGGCACTCTCGCCACCAAGGGCAATCTGGTGTTCACCGGCACCAGCGACGGCTACGTGAAGGCCTTCGACGCCAAGACCGGCAAGCAGCTCTGGGCGTTCCAGACCGGCTCGGGCGTGGTCTCCGTGCCCATGACCTTCGAGATGGACGGCAAGCAGTACATCGGCATCGCCTCGGGCTACGGCGGCGCCGTGCCGCTGTGGGGCGGCGACATGGCCGACCAGACCAAGCTCGTCAGCCAGGGCGGCTCCTTCTGGCTCTTCGAAGTGCCGCAGCAGACCGCCTCGAGCAACTGAGACCTCGCGGCGCGGGGGTTCCTCTTCCGGCCCCCGCGCCGATCTCCGCCGGCGGCGACATGCCCTTGAGGGTCGTCGCCGGCTCTTTTCCCGTTCTCGCGAGACCGACGCCATGTCCGGAACTCGATTTTTCGGCGCCCTCCGGCGCCTTGCGCCCGCGCTCGTGATCGCGGCCGCCGCCGCCGCCGCCGCCGACGTCGCCTGCGCCCAGACCGTGATCCAGAACGAGGACCCCCGCCCCGACCCCTGGATCGTCAAGAACTGCGTGATCCGCGCCAACACCGCCTGCCCCGGCGCGGACCTGCGCCACGCGGACCTGAAGAACGCCGACCTCTCCGGCGCCGATCTCACCGGCGCCAACCTCGCCCGCGCCGACCTGCGCGGCTCCAACCTGCGCGGCGCCCGCCTCGACGGCGCCAACCTCTCGGGCGCCCAGCTCCAGATCGCCTTCCTGCAGGGCGCGCGCGCCCACAACGCCCGCTTCATCGGGGCCAATCTCGACCACGCCCGCATGGCCGGGGCCGACTTCACCGGCGCCGACTTCACGGTGGCGGCGCTTGAGATGGCGCAGGCCGGCAAGGCCAAGTTCCGCAAGGCCACGCTCAACGACGCCGACCTGCAGGAGGCCAAGTTCTATGAGGCCGACTTCACCGGCGCCTCCATGGCCGGGGCCTCGATCCGCTTCACCATCTTCCAGGACGCCTGGATGGAGGACTGCCCCACCTGCCCCCAGACCTGGCAGAGCGCGAGCCCGGCCTGGACCATGGGCTCGCCCGAAGAGGCCCGCGAGCGGCGCAAGGCGCCGTGACGAGGCCATGGGCCGCGGTCGCGCTCATCGCCACCCTCGCGCCGTGCGCGGCGCAGGGCGAGGAGGGGTCGGCCGCGGCCCAGATCGCCGCCTGCCGGACCACGGCGGACCCGGCCGAACGGCTCGCCTGCTACGACGGCGCGGCGGCCCGGATGACGCCGCCCACCTTCGCCGGGCGGCTCACGGTGCAGACGGACCCGTTCACGATCACGGGTCCGACCGCGCTGCGCTACGAGAGCGATGGCCCGATCTTCGTCCTCTACCTCAAGGACGCCGAGGGTCAGGTCATCCAGAACCTGCACATCGGCGGCGGCGGATCGGCCGTCCATCTGATCGAGAAACCCGGCTCCTACTCGCTGCTCATCGCGGGCGCGGAGACCTGGCGCGTCTGGCTCGAACCCCGGCCCTGACGGCCGAAGCCCCCCACCGGAAGGATCCGTGTCCATGTTGAAACCCGTCGCCCTCGCTTCGCTTCTGGCGCTCGCCGCCGCGGGCGTCGCCCTCGCCCATGGCGACGGCGCCCCGAGCCCCGTCGACACCAAGGGCCTGAAGGAGCTCGGCGAAGACCCGGTGTCCGAGAACCCCTATCGCGGCGACAAGCTCGCCATCAGCATCGGGGCCACCGGCTACAACCAGAACTGCGCCCGCTGCCACGGGCTCGACGCCAAGTCCGGCGGCATGGCCCCGGACCTGCGCGAGCTGCCCTCCGACGCGGAGGGTGATTCCTGGTTCTACGCCCGCGTCGCCGGCGGCGCGACCAAGGACGGCCGCGTGCGCATGCCGCCCTTCCTCGGCATCCTGAACCAGGAGGCGATCTGGGCGATCCGCACCTATGTGGAGAACCAGCCGAAGGACTGACGCGGGTGACGGTCCGCGGGGTCGCCTTCGCCGCCGCTCTGGCGCTCGGCGGCGGACCGGCGGCGGCCGAGATCAAGGACTACCAGATCGCGCGCATGCTCAACCTGCGCACCGAATGCCAGCTTCACGCGCTCCGGCGCGTGGAGCCGAAGCCGGGGGACGCGGAGCGTTTCGTAGGAGAATGCGGCAACGCGACGTTCTATCCTGACGGGATCGAAATCGCGTGCCCCGAGCCGGACGATGAATGGTCATGCACGGTGGAAACCGAGAAGAAGTCGTTCCCGAACCTCGATCTTCTGAGGAGGCCGCAATGACCGCGCCGCTCGCCCTCGACCTGCCGCGCCGCTTCCTGATCGTGGACGACCATCCGCTGTTCCGGGACGCGCTGCGCTCGGCGCTCCGGGCGTCCTTCCCCGACGCGGAGATCGAGGAGGCGGCCTCGATCGAGACCGCCCGCTCCGCGCTCGCCGGCGCCTCGGACGTGGACCTGATCCTGCTCGACCTGTCGCTGCAGCGGTTCGACAATTTCGAGGGCCTGGTGCGGCTCCGGAAGGAGTATCCCTTCGTGCCGGTGCTGGTGGTGTCCGGCCTGGAGGAGCCCAAGCTGGTCTACGAGGCGCTCTGCCTCGGCGCCTCCGGCTTCGTGCCCAAGGCCTCGGGCAAGGCGGCGCTGTCGGAGGCGATCCTCGCGGTGCTCGGCGGCGCGATCTACGTGCCCCAGAGCGGCGACGCCGGCCGCGCCGCGCCGAAGCGGCCCGACAAGGACCTGAGCGAGCGGATCGCGAGCCTCACCCCGGCGCAGGGGCGCGTGCTCGCCATGGTGCGGCAGGGCCTGCTGAACCGGGAGATCGCGACCGAGCTCGGCATCGGCGAATCCACCGTCAAGGCGCATGTGTCCGAGATCATCCGCAAGCTCGGCGTCATGAGCCGCACCCAGATCGTGATCGAGACCGCCCGGCACGACCTCGCCGTGGCGCAGGCCGCGCGGGAGAAATGCTGAGCCGGGCCACGTCCGCCGGCATCGGGCTCGGCCTCGCGGTCCTCGCGTGGGCCGCGCCCGCGGCCGTCGCGGGCGACCTGTTCGACCCCGCGACCGGCTACCGGATCGACCGCTACCGCGCGCCGGTGGATCGCCCGGCGGAGGGGGGCGCTGCGGTCGGCCTCGCCGAACTCGACCGTCTCATCAAAGAGCGCGACGCCGCGCTGATCGACGTCATGCCCGCTCGCGCCGGCTACGACCCGGAGACCGGCGTCTGGCGGCTCGTGGACCGGCGCGACAACATTCCGGGCTCGGTCTGGCTGCCGGAGGTCGGGCGCGGCGCGCCGGAGCCGCGCATCGCCGCCTATTTCGAGCGCGCGCTGGCGCGCCTCACCGCCGGGCGGCCGGACCGGCCTCTGGTGTTCTACTGCATGACCGACTGCTGGATGTCGTGGAACGCCGTGCGCCGCGCGGCCCGCCTCGGCCACACGGCGGTCTACTGGTACGCCGACGGCTCCGACGGCTGGTTCGACGCCGGGCGGGAGCTCGTCCGCGCCGAGCCTTGGCCGGTCCCGCCGCCGGCGCCCGCCCCGGAGAGCGCCGCGCCATGATCCCGTCCGATCCGCTGAACTCCCCGCTGTGGCCGTCCATGGCCGCGACCTACCTCTCCGACGCGCCGATCGTGTTCGACGAGCGGGTGCGGGTGATCCTGCCCCCCGTCACCGAGGACCAGACCCAGGCCCCGCTGGCGGTGGACGCACGGGGCCTGCTCGCGGACGGGCCGGTGGGCGACATGCTGCTGATCGCCGACCTGAACCCGTTCCCGCGGACCCTGACGCTGACGCCGCTCAAGGCCGCGCCCTTCCTCGCCTTCCGCATGAAGATCGAGCAGGGCACGGCGCTGCGCGCCGCCGTGCGCCAGGGCGGGGTGTGGCGCGTGGGCGGGGCCTATCTCGACGCCGCCGGCGGCGGCTGTTCGGTCAAGCCCGCCACCAAAGCGCGGGCCGACCTGTCGGCGGTCGGCGAGATCCGCGCCCGGAGCTGGCCCGCCGACGACGGCCGAACCCGGCTTCGCCTGCGCATCGACCATCCCATGGACAACGGCCTGATCGCGGGCGCGCCGGTCTATTTCGTGGAGACAGTGGAGATTTCGGCCGGCGGCGCGCCGCTCGCCCGGCTGACGCTGTCGGAAGCGGTGGCGCCGGACCCGACCTTCACGCTGCTGCTCGACGCCGACCGCAGCGCCGGCCTTACCATCCGCGCCCGCGACAACAACGGCGCGGTGTTCGACGCCCGCCTGCCCGCCCCGGAGGCCGAACGATGATCGGGCCGATCTCCCGCCGCGCCGCGCTGGCGCTCGCCGCCGTAGCGGTCGCC
>NZ_JBHTMX010000141.1:0-7577 GCF_042679725.1 Methylopila musalis | reverse complement strand
GGCGCGGCCGTGTGGCTCGCCGGGCGCCCGAAGGAGGGCCGCGCGGCGCTGGCGGCGGCGGGCGTCGCCCGCTTCGTCGCCGCCGGAGACGACATGCTGACCATTCTGAAGGAGGCCGCCGCCTCCGCCGGAGGCGACCGATGACCGCCCGTCTGCCCGATTTCGCCGACGTCGCCTGGCGCCGGCCGGACCTCGCGCCGCCTGCGTCGGGCGCCGAGCCCTGGACCACGCCGGAAGGCATCGACGTGAAGCCGGTCTATGGCGAGGCCGACCTCGCCGGCGTGTCGGGCCTCGACACCTGGCCCGGGCTCGCGCCCTTCATCCGTGGCCCGTACCCGACCATGTACGCCGCCCAGCCCTGGACCATCCGGCAATACGCCGGCTTCTCCACGGCCGAGGACTCCAACGCCTTCTACCGGGCGAACCTCGCCGCGGGCCAGATGGGCCTGTCGGTCGCGTTCGACCTCGCCACCCATCGCGGCTACGACAGCGACCACCCGCGCGTGACCGGCGACGTCGGCATGGCGGGCGTCGCGATCGACTCGATCTACGACATGCGGACGCTGTTCGACGGCATCCCGCTCGACAAGATGACCGTCTCCATGACGATGAACGGCGCGGTTCTGCCCGTGCTGGCGCTGTTCGTGGTGGCGGCGGAAGAGCAGGGGGTGGGGCAGGACAAGCTGGCCGGGACGATTCAGAACGACATTCTGAAGGAGTTCATGGTCCGCAACACCTACATCTATCCGCCCCAGCCCTCGATGCGGATCATTTCGGACATCTTCGCGCATACGTCCCAGCATATGCCGAAGTTCAACTCGATCTCGATTTCCGGCTACCACATGCAGGAGGCGGGGGCGACCGCCGATCTGGAGCTCGGCTACACGCTGGCGGACGGCGCGGAATATGTGCGCGCCGGCGTCGCCGCGGGCCTCGACATCGACAAGTTCGCGCCGCGCCTGTCGTTCTTCTGGGCGATCGGCATGAACGTGTTCATGGAGATCGCCAAGATGCGGGCCGCGCGCCTGATCTGGACGAAGCTCATGACCGATCTCGGCGCCAAGAGCCCGAAGTCGCTGCCTTTGCGCACCCACTGCCAGACCAGCGGCTGGTCGCTGACCGCGCAGGACGTCTACAACAACGTCACCCGCACCACGCTGGAGGCGATCGCCGCGACCCAGGGCGGCACCCAGTCGCTGCACACCAACTCCTTCGACGAGGCGCTGGCGCTGCCGACCGACTTCTCGGCCCGCATCGCCCGCAACACCCAGCTCGTGCTGCAGATGGAGAGCGGCACCACCCGCTTCATCGACCCGTGGGGCGGCTCGGCCTATGTGGAGCGCCTGACCCACGACCTCGCCGCCAAGGCGCTGGTCCACATCGCCGAGATCGACCGGCTGGGCGGCATGGCCAAGGCGATCGAGGCCGGCGTGCCGAAGCTCCGCATCGAGGAGGCGGCGGCCACCACCCAGGCCCGCATCGACAGCCGCGAGCAGACGGTGGTCGGCGTCAACGCCTACAAGGTGCTGAAGAACGAGACGCTGGACGTCCGCCAGATCAAGAACGCCGAGGTGCGCGCGGCGCAGGGCGCCAAGCTGGAGCGCCTGCGCGCCGAGCGCGACCCGAAGGCGGTGGAGGCGGCGCTGACCGCGCTCGAGAACGGCGCGCGCGGGAACGGCAATCTGCTGGCGCTCTCCATCGACGCCGCCCGCGCCAAGGCGACGGTGGGCGAGATCACCATCGCCATGGAGAAGGTGTTCGGCCGCCACAAGGCGGAGATCCGCTCCATTTCCGGCGTCTACAAGCGGGAGGCCCGCAACATGGGCGCGATCGAAGAGGTGCAGACGCTGGTCGCCGGCTTCGAGCGGGCGGATGGCCGCCGGCCGCGCATCCTGGTCGCGAAGGTCGGCCAGGACGGCCACGACCGCGGCCAGAAGATCATCGCCTCGGCCTTCGCCGATCTCGGCTTCGACGTGGACATCGGCCCGCTGTTCGCGACGCCGGAGGAATGCGCCCGGCAGGCGATCGAGAACGACGTCCACATCGTCGGCATCTCGTCGCTGACGGCCGGCCACCTCACGCTGGTGCCCGCGCTGCGCGACGCGCTGAAGGCGGAGGGCCGCGAGGACATCATGATCGTGGTCGGCGGCGTCATCCCGCCGGTGGACTATCCCGCGCTGCGCGAGTTCGGCGCCTCCGCCATCTTCCCGCCCGGCACCGTGGTGGCCGAGGCAGCCAAGGGCCTGATCGCCCAGCTCAACGAACGCCTCGGCTACGCCGACGCCCAGGCGGCGGAGTAGTAGGGGGCGAAGTCTTCGCCGCTCTCAAAATCCTGACCGCTCACAAGGCGAGCGCTCCTCCCTCCCCGCAAGGGGGAGGGGGACTTCGCTCTGTGCGGATTAGCGCGTCGGGCGGAAGTGGCGGAGGCTTCGCGGGCGGGGTCCACCCGCCGCGCCCCTACCGCTCCGTCAGCTTCAGCTCGATGCGGCGGTTGCGGCGGTAGGCGTCTTCGGTGGTGGCGGCGTCCAGCGGCTGGAACTCGCCGAAGCCGGCGGCGAGCAGGCGCTCGGGCGGCACGCCGCGGGAGACGAAATACTGCACCACCGCGATGGCGCGGGCGGCGGAGAGGTCCCAGTTGGAGCGGTAGGCGCCGCGGGTGGGGCGGTTGTCGGTGTGGCCGTCCACCCGCATCACCCAGCCGATGTCGGAGGGGATGTCGCGGGTCAGCTCCACGAGCGCCGTCGCCACCTTGTCGAGATCGGGCCGGGCCGCCTCGCTCAGCTCCGCCTGCCCGACGCCGAACAGCACCTCGGACTGGAACACGAAACGGTCGCCCACCACCCGCACGTCCGGCCGGTCGGCGAGGATCTGGCGCAGGCGGCCGAAGAAGTCGGAGCGGTAGCGGGTCAGCTCCTGCACCCGCTGGGCCAGCGCCACGTTCAGTCTTGAGCCGAGATCGGCGATCTTGGCCTGGCTCTCCCGGTCGCGCTTCTCGGAGGCGTTCAGCGCGTCTTCGAGCGCGGCGATCTGGCGGCGCAGCGCGGAAATCTGCTGGTTCAGAAGCTCCACCTGGCTGCGGGCCTGGGCGGAGAGGTCGCGCTCCCGCGACAGCGCCCCCTGCAGCTCGCTCACCTGCCCGCCGGCCTCGGCGGCGCGGGCGTCGCCGGACCGGGCGGCGTCGCGCAGGCGGTCCCGCTCGCTCTCGGCGGCGGCGAGGCTGGCGCTGAGCGACGACATCTGGTCGCGCGTGGTGCGGCCCGTGGCGCGCTCCAGCGCCAGCAGCTCGGTCAGCTCAGAAATCTGGGCGTTCAGCCGCGACAGGGCGTCGTCCTTGCCCGCCACCTCGCGGCCGAGCAGGAACTGCGCCACCATGAACACGGTGAGCAGGAACACGATCACCAGCAGCAGCGTGGACAGCGCGTCCACGAAGCCCGGCCAGTAATCGACCGGCTGGTACCGGCGGCGGGAGCTCAGGGCCATCGACGCGCCTCCGCGCTCACGAGCCGGCGGGTCCGCGCTCGGCCAGCAGCTTCTCCAGCAGGGTCCGGATCTGCTCCTGCTGGGCGGATTGCGCCTCCACCCAGTCGCGGATCATCTGCTGCTCGGAGCGCATGTGCTTGACGAGGCCCTGGATGCCTTCCGCAAGATGCGCGGTGGCCTGCGCCGCCGCTTTGCCGGAGCCGGAGCCAGACTCGCCAAGGGTGCGGTTCAGGCGGTCGAGCGCGGCGGCCATCTCCGGTCCGGCGGCGGGCAGGGGGCCGGCGAGCGGGGCGGCGGGATCGCCGGAATCCGCCATGGCGACAGCGGCGGCCAGCCAGTCCTCCAGCTCGTTGTGGAACCGGTTCTGGGCCTGCCCGGCCTGCAGGTCGAGGAAGCCGAGGATCAGCGAGCCGGCGAGGCCGAACAGCGAGGCCGAGAACGAGGTGCCCATGCCGGACAGCGGGCCGGCGAGGCCGGTCTTCAGCTCCTCGAACAGCACGCCGGTGTCCTGCGCGCCGCCGCCGCCGAGCGAGGAGATGACGTTGGAGATCGAGCCCACCGTCTCCAGCAGGCCCCAGAAGGTTCCGAGCAGGCCGAGGAACACCAGCAGGCCGGTGAGGTAGCGGCCGATCTCCCGCGCCTCGTCGAGGCGGGTGCCGATGGAATCGAGGATCGAGCGCATCAGCGCCGGGCCGATGGGCTTGTGGCCGACACGATCCCCCAGCAGCGACGCCATGGGGGCGAGCAGCCTCGGCTGGTCGCGCAGCGCCAGCCCCGGCTCCGACATGCGGAAGCCGTTCACCCAGCGCACCTCGGGAAACAGCCGCACCACCTGCCGGAAGGCCAGCAGGATGCCGATGAACAGCACCGCGAAGATGAGGCCGTTGAGCCCGGCGTTGGCGAAGAACGCCCGGGAGATCTGCTCGTGCAGCATCAGGGCCGCGAAGCCCGCCAGCGCGAGGAAGATCACCATGCGCAGCAGGAACACCCGCGGCGACGACAGCTTGTAGGGGTCGAGTTCGGACAGGGACATCGACAAGGGCGCTCGGGTTGCGGCGGCTTCAGGTCCGGCGACCATAATGCACGCCCGCGCCGCCGTAAAAGCCATGTGAAACGCGGGTTTCGGGGATGGGCGACGGTGAGGCGTGGAGAACGCGGTTCGTAGAGCGCCGCGCCGCCTCGTCCCGGCCTTGAGCCGGGACCCAGAGACTCTGAGCTTCCAGAACGTGCTGCGACAGCCGAACCGCTCAGTTCTGAGGCGTCGGCGTATCTGGGTCCCGGCTCGGGGGCTGGGACAAGGAAGAGGGGGGCGCGGCTGATGGCGACTGCGACGGGGCTGGCCGAGCCGGATTGCATGCGGAAGCGCCACGCCCTCTTGTCCCGGCCTTGAGCCGGGACCCAGAAACTCTGAGCTTTCAGAACTCACCGCGACGGCCGAACTGCTCGATTCTGAGGCGTCGGCGTATCTGGGTCCCGGCTCGGGGGCCGGGACAAGGAAGAGAGGGCGCAGTCTGATACGCCGGGCCCGGCGCGTCAGCCCTTGACGAGCTTCAGCAGCTGGCCGTGGATCTGTTCGTTGCCGGCGACCACGGAGCCGCGGGCGAGGGCGGCGTCCTGGCCTTCGGCGTCGGTGGCGAAGCCGCCGGCTTCCTTCACCAGCAGCAGGCCGGCGGCGATGTCCCACGGCTTCAGGTCGCGCTCCCAGAAGCCGTCGAGCCGGCCGGAGGCCACATAGGCGAGGTCGAGCGAGGCGGCGCCGAAGCGGCGGACGCCGGCGACGCGGCCCTGCACCCGCGACAGCTCCTCCCGGAACAGGTCGTGCCGCGGGCGGCCGAGATGGGGCACGCCGCAGGCGATCACCCCGTCCACGATGTCGCGCCGGCCCGACACACGCAGGCGGCGGTCGTTGAGGAAGGCGCCGCCGCCGCGCTCGGCGGTGTAGAGTTCATCGGTCACGGGGTTGAAGATCACGCCCGCCACCAGCTGCCCGGCCCGCTCCAGCCCGACGGAGATGGCGAACATGGGAATGCCGTGCAGGAAGTTGGTTGTGCCGTCGAGCGGATCGACGATCCAGCGGTGGTCGGGATCGGTGCCCTCGACCACGCCGCGCTCCTCCATCAGGAAGCCGTAGCCGGGGCGGACCCGCGACAGCTCCTGGAACAGCGTCTCCTCGGCCTTGCGGTCGGCGGCGGTGACGAAATCGCCCGGCCCCTTGGCGGAGACCTGCAGGTTCTCCACCTCGCCGAAGTCGCGGCGCATGCCGCGGCCGGCCTTCATGACGGCCTGGACCATGACGTTGAGGACGGGGGAGCGGGCCATGGGAGCGTCAGCTTTCGGGTTCGTGCGGGAAAACGCGAGGTGGCGGCGGGCGTTCGGATCCCGCCGGGTGAGGCGTCGCGCGCGGTCCCGAAGGCGTGGATGCCCGCGACAGGCGCGGGCATGACGGCGTGGCTGGTCCGGAATCGGCCCGGACCGGCCGCCCGCTCAGTCCGCGCGGCGGAGGTAGGTGACTTCGTTGGTGTCGACCACGATGCGCTCGCCGGACGCGATGAAGGGCGGCACCAGCACGCGCAGGCCGTTCTCGAGCTTGGCGGGCTTGTAGGACGAGGCGGCGGTCTGGCCCTTCACGACCGGATCGGCCTCCACGATCTCGAGCACCACCTGATCCGGCAGCTTGATGCCGATCGGCCGCTCTTCGTGCATCTCCACGGTCACGGTCATGCCGTCCTGCAGGAACGCGGCGCGCTCGCCCACGAAGTCGGAGGCGAGGGTGAGCTGCTCGTAGGAATCGGTGTCCATGAACACCAGATCGTCGCCCTCGGCGTAAAGGAACTGGAAGTCCTTCTGCTCCAGACGCACGCGCTCCACGGTCTCGTCGGCGCGGAAGCGCTCGTTGAGCTTGCGGCCGTCGATCAGGTTCTTCATCTCCACCTGATTGAAGGCGCCGCCCTTGCCGGGCTTCACGGCGTTGGTCTTCACCGCGGCCCAGAGGCCGCCCTGGTGCTCGATGACCATGCCGGGAGTGATCTGGTTGCCGTTGATCTTCATCGGTCTGTCTCTCGCGCGGGAGCCGACGCTCCGCGGCGCGGCGTTCGTGGGATCTGGCTTTGATTAAGCGGGTGCGCTCGTTTGCCCCCGGAGCCGCCGGACGTCAAGGTTTCCCGGCGGCCTGCGGGGCGGAAGCGGCCGGCGCGTCGACGAATTCCGGCCCGAAACCCGTGCTCCATTTGGCGTAGAGCGCGTCCGCGGCCTTGCGGTCGGCCTCCGACAGGGTCTGCACGAAGCCTTCGAGCCAGGTGTCCACCAGCCCCTGCGCCGCGGCCATACGGTGCCATGCGGCGGCGCGCACGGGGTCGCGGGCCACGCCCCGGCCATGGGCGTAGAGCCGGGCGAGCCGGTTCTGGCCGATGGCGTTGCCCCGGTCGGCGGCGCGGCGGAACAGGCGCGCGGCCTCGTCCTCGTCCTTGGGCGCGCCTTTGCCGTTGAACAGGGCGATGCCGTACTCCACCAGCGCCGCCGGCTGATCCTGCGCCGCGGCGCGGGCGAGCCAGGCCACCGACTGGTCGAGATCGGCCTCGACGCCGCGGCCCTCCTTCAGAAGCACGGCGTAGGCGTATTGGGCGTCCGGCTCGCCGAGCTTCGCCGCCGCGCGCAGGTCGGCGGCGGCGCCCTTGGGGTCCTCGGGCACCGTTTCGCCCTGCAGCTTCAGCAGCGCCAGATTGTAGAGCGCGGCCGGCTGGTTCAGCTCGCCCGCGGCCTGAAACAGCTCCACCGCGCCCTTCGGGTCGCGCTCCACGCCGTCCTCGCCGCGCAGCTTGAGCAGCCCAAGCTCCAGCATGGCCTGCCGGTCGCCGAGATCGGACGCGCGCTCGTACCAGCCCACCGCCGCCTTCATGTCGCGGGGCACGCCCTGGCCCTTGGCGTGGAGTTCGCCCAGCAGCGTCATGGCGGGGGCGTTCAGCCGCGGGCCTTCCGCGCGCGCCTTGGCGAGGGTGAAGGCCTCGATGTAGAGCCCGCGCTGATAGGCGCCGTAGGCGAGGTCGGCGCGCGGGTCCGGCGGCGCCTGCGGGGCCGGCTGGGGCGCGGCGGGCCGGGGC
>NZ_JBHTMX010000140.1:0-7612 GCF_042679725.1 Methylopila musalis | reverse complement strand
TGGTGGAGATCACCAGACCCCCGGACACGTTCGGGACCCAGTAGGCGAAGCGGATCGGGGCGTCGGGGCGGGGCGGCTGTCGTGTCTCGGCCATGGGGAGGCCTCCTTGGTCAAAGGGACGATCAGGCGTTGGGAAAAAGCTGCGCGGCGCGGGCGGGCACCGGCGCGCGGGCCAGAGCCTCGATCGCCTCGCCGATCAGGAGATCGGCGCGCACCCGCACGAGCGGATCGGTGATGTGGCCGTCGCGGTGCTGGCCCTCGGCCACATAGAGGCCGGTCGGCAGGGTGCGGGCGCCGAAGAAGCCGAACAGCGGCCGCAGCTGGTGCTCCACCGTCAGCGCGTGGCGGTCGCCGCCGCCGGTGGCGATCAGCCCGACCGGGACGCCCACGAGCGCCCGATGGTCGATCAGGTCGATGAAATGCTTGAACAGGCCGCTGTAGGAGGCCTTGTAGACCGGCGAGGCCGCGAGGATCAGGTCCGCGGTCTCCGTGTCGCGCAGGCGTCGCTCCAGCTCCGGCGAGGCGTCGCCGCGGGCGCGGGCGAGACCGAGATCGGCGGCGAGCTCGCCGATGTCGATCAGCGTCACACGCCCGCCGGCGCGCTGCACGATGGCCTGCACCAGCTCCTCCAGCAGCACCCGGGTGCGGGACTGGGCCGAGGGGCTGCCGCTGAGGGCGACGATGCGCGGCGCGGTCATCGACATGCGCCCGGAAGACGAAGCGTGCGCAGGCGCGGCATGGCGCGATCCTCATCAAAATATATAATCTAGCGAATTAATCAAAATATGTTGTGGTCAGACTGTCAACATCAATCCCCCAAGTGCGACGAAAGTCGCGATCGGGCCGCCGTGCTGCGGGCCGGCGCGCCTTTGGCGTTGACAGCGCCGCCCGCCGGGTCTTCACCTCCCCCTCCACGATGAAGCGCGAGGGGCCCTTGGGCGAAGCGACGATCGAGCGGACGGTGCATGAGACGGCGCGGCGTGAGGCCGACGCGCCGCGCAGCCCCGTCGCGCGTCTCGACCGGCCGCTGACGCTCGAGTCCGGCGCGGTGCTCGGCGGCGTGCGCGTCGCCTACCAGACCTATGGCGCGCTGAACGCGGAGCGCTCCAACGCCGTGCTGGTGTGCCACGCGCTCACCGGTGACCAGCATGTGGCGAACGTCCATCCGGTCACCGGCAAGCCGGGCTGGTGGTCCACCATGGTCGGCCCCGGCCGGCCGATCGACACCGACCGCTTCTTCGTCATCTGCTCCAACGTGCTGGGCGGCTGCATGGGCACCACCGGCCCGGCCTCGCTCAACCCGGCCACGGGCGAGCCCTACGGCCTCGACCTGCCGCTGGTGACCATCCGCGACATGGTGGCGGCGCAGGCGGCGCTGGTGGACCATCTCGGCGTGCCGGACCTGTTCGCCGTGGTCGGCGGCTCCATGGGCGGCATGCAGGTGCTGGAATGGGCCGCGAGCCACGGCGACCGTGTGTTCGCCGCGCTGCCGATCGCGACCGCCGCCAAGCATTCCGCCCAGAACATCGCCTTCCACGAGGTGGGCCGGCAGGCCGTCACCGCCGATCCGGACTGGCGCGGCGGCCGCTACCTCGTCGAGGGAGCGATCCCGCGCAAAGGTCTGGCGGTGGCGCGCATGGCCGCGCACATCACGTATCTGTCGGAACCCGCGCTCCAGACCAAGTTCGGCCGCAACCTGCAGGACCGCGCCGCGCGCACCTTCGGCTTCGACGCCGATTTCCAGATTGAGAGCTACCTGCGCCACCAGGGCGCGAGCTTCGTGGAGCGGTTCGACGCCAACTCCTATCTCTACGTCACCCGCGCCATGGACTATTTCGACCTCGCGGCCGACCACGGCGGCGTGCTGGCCAAGGCGTTCCGGCGCTCCAGGACGCGGTTCTGCGTGGTCTCCTTCACCTCAGACTGGCTGTTCCCGACCGAGGACTCCCGCCAGATCGTGCACGCGCTCAACGCGGCGGCGGCCAATGTCAGCTTCGTGGAGATCGAGACCGACAAGGGCCACGACGCCTTTCTGCTCGACGTGCCGGAGCTGATCGCCACCACCCGGGGCTTCATCGACAGCGCCGCGCGGGCGCGCGGGCTGCCGCCCGCATGACGCTTCGCCATCATGGCGCCGCTTCCCGCGGCCTAAGGTTCACGGCATGACACCGAACGACGCGCCTCAGACCCCCGCCAACCCGCTGCTGAAGCTCGCGCTCGAGCTTGGGCCGCTGGTGGTGTTCTTCGTCGCCAACAGCCGGACGGACCTGTTCACCGCCACCGCCGCCTTCATGGCGGCGACGGTGGCGGCGCTCGCCGTGTCCTGGGTCCTGCTGCGGCGCGTGCCGGTGATGCCGCTGGTCTCGGGCGCCGTGGTGCTGATCTTCGGCGGGCTGACGCTGGCGTTGCAGGACGAGCTGTTCATCAAGCTCAAGCCCACCATCGTGAACCTGCTGTTCGCCGGCGCGCTGTTCGGCGGGCTGGCCTTCGGCCGGCCGCTGCTGGCGGTCGCCTTCGACCAGGCGTTCCAGCTCACCCATCAGGGCTGGATGAAGCTGACCTGGCGCTGGGCGGTGTTCTTCGTGTTCCTCGCGGCTTTGAACGAGGTGGTGTGGCGCACCCAGACCACCGATTTCTGGGTGGCCTTCAAGATCTGGGGCGTGATGCCGATCACCATGATCTTCGCCATGGCCCAGGCCCCGATCCTGCAGCGCTACGCCCTGCCGCCCCAGGACGCCGCCGCCAAGTGACCCTCATCTGACCCTGATCTAACCCTCGTCTCCCCGCGGGCGGTCGCGCGACCGCCGCGGCCCGCCGTCACATGTGTGTCGCACGGCTGGCGGAGCGCCGATTCGAGTGGCACCATGGTGGGTAGTCCACCGTGGCGTCGACGTCGAAAGGCGGGGTCTATGGGAGTGATCGGTCCGGTTCGCAGCCTGTTTCGCCGCGCGCGCCGCCGACCTCCGCCACGACCGCCCGCAGTCGGGCTCCGGCTCGCGGCAATCGCCGCCGCGCCCGCCTGCGCCGGCGCCCCCGCGCAGGCCGCCAGAGGCGACGCTCCGGTCGATCTCGAACTCGTGCTGGCGGTCGACATCTCCTACTCCATGGACGTGGAGGAGCAGCAGGTGCAGCGCGACGGCTACGCCGCCGCCATCGTCTCCAAGCCGGTGCTCGACGCCATCGGGCAGGGCATGATCGGGCGCATCGCGGTGGCCTATGTGGAATGGGCCGGCGCCGACGACCAGCGCACCGTGGTGCCGTGGCGGCTGATCGACGGCGTCGACAGCGCCCGCGCCTTCGCCGCCGAACTCGCCGCCCAGCCGCTGAAGCGCTCGTTCCGCACCTCGCTGTCCGGCGCCCTCAGCCACTCGGTCCGCATCTTCGAGAACAACGGCTACGAGGGCCTGCGCAAGGTGATCGACATCTCCGGCGACGGCCCCAACAACCAGGGCCCGCCGGTGGACACGGCCCGCGACGAGGCGGTGGAGCGGGGGATCGTGGTCAACGGCCTGCCGCTGATGCTGAAGCACCAGAGCTTCGGGTTCGCGGACGTGGCCGAGCTCGACGTCTATTACCGCGACTGCGTGGTGGGCGGGCCGGGCGCCTTCGTGCTGCCGGTGCGCTCGGTGGAGCAGTTCCCGGAGGCTGTGCGCACCAAGCTGGTGCTGGAGATCGCCGGCCGCGCCCCCGGTCCCGACGACGACGCCCATCCGGAGCGGCCGCGGCCCGCCTCCGCGGAGCCCGGAGGCCGCAGCCTGTGCGCGGACGGGGAGCGGCTGTGGCGCGAGCGCTTCGGCGAATGACGCGGATGCGGGAGTAAGCCACACAAAGCCACATAAGTCGTGGATGTGTGTTGACATGACCGTCGGGGCTGAGGCCTGATGTGAGCCGCTCAGACCGCGCGCCACCCGAAGGACCGTCCCGATGGCCGAATTTCCGACCCAGGCCCAGATCGTCATCGTGGGCGGCGGCATCATCGGCTGCTCCACCGCCTATCATCTGGCCAAGCTCGGCCTGAAGGACGTGGTGCTGCTCGAGAAGCACAAGCTGACCTCGGGCTCCACCTTCCACGCCGCCGGCCTCGTGGGGCAGCTGCGCTCCAACGCCAACATCACCCAGCTGCTGGGCGAGAGCGTGAAGCTCTACCGCACGCTGGAGGAGGAGACCGGCCTCGCCACCGGCTGGAAGATGAACGGCGGCCTGCGCCTCGCCTGCACCGAGGAGCGCTGGACCGAGGTGAAGCGGCAGGCCACCACCGCGCGCTCCTTCGGGCTGGAGATGCACCTGCTGACGCCGAAGGAGGCGCTGGACCTGTGGCCGCTGATGGACGTGTCCGACGTCATCGGCGCGGCCTTCCTGCCCACCGACGGACAGGCGAATCCCTCCGACATCACCGGCTCGCTCGCCAAGGGCGCGCGCATGAACGGCGCCCGCATCCTCGAGGACACGGAGGTCACCGGCTTCCGGATCGAGAACGGCCGCGTCACGGCGGTGGAGACCGACCGCGGGCCGATCGCCTGCGAGATCGTGGTCAACTGCGCCGGGCAGTGGGCGCGCGAGGTGGGCGCCATGGCGGGCGTGAACGTGCCGCTGGTGTCGGTCGAGCACCAGTACATGGTGACCGAGCGCATCGAGGGCGTGACCTCAACCCTGCCGACGCTGCGCGATCCCGACCGCCTCACCTACTACAAGGAGGAGGTGGGCGGCCTCGTGATGGGCGGCTACGAGCCGAACCCGATCGCCTGGGCGCGGGACGGCGTTCCCGCCGGCTTCAACTTCCAGTTGCTGCAGTCGAACTTCGACCATTTCGAGCAGCTGATGGAGCTGGCGCTCGGCCGCGTGCCGGCGCTTCAGACCGCGGGCGTGAAGGAGCTGATCAACGGCCCCGAGAGCTTCACCCCCGACGGCAACTTCATCCTGGGCCAGGCGCCGGAGCTGACCGGCTTCTATGTGGGCGCGGGCTTCAACGCCTTCGGCATCGCTTCCGGCGGCGGGGCGGGCAAGGCGCTGGCCGAATGGATCGCGGGCGGGCGGCCGCCTTACGATCTCTCGCCGGTGGACATCCTGCGCTTCGGCAGGAACGCCTCGGACGTGGAATGGGTGCGCGCCCGCACGCTGGAGGCATACGGCAAGCACTACACCATCGCCTGGCCGCACGAGGAGCACGACAGCGGCCGGCCGCTGCGGCGCTCGCCGCTCTACGACCGGCTGGCGGCGAAGCGCGCGGCGTTCGGCGAGAAGCTCGGCTGGGAGCGGCCCAACTGGTTCGCGGCCGAGGGCGAGGAGCCCCGCGACCGCTACACCTTCGGCCGGCCGAACTGGACCGACGCGGTGGCGCGGGAGCACACGGCGGCGCGCGAGGGCGTGGCGCTGTTCGACCAGACCTCCTTCGCCAAGTTCCTGCTGACCGGCCGGGACGCGGAGGACGCGCTGTCCTGGCTCAGCGCGTCGGACGCGCGCCGGCCGGTGGGCGCGGTGTTCTACGCCCCGATGCTGAACCCCAAGGGCGGGATCGAATGCGACCTCACCGTCGCCCGGCTGTCGCCCACCGACTATTACGTCATCGCCGGCACGGGCGCGGCGACGCGGGACTTCGACTGGATCCGCCGCAACCTGCCCGAGGGGCTCGACGCCCGGCTGGTGGACGTCACCTCGTCCTACGCGGTGCTGGCTCTCATGGGCCCCAACGCCCGGCGGCTGCTGGAGCGCGTGACCCGCGACGACGTCTCGGACGCAGGCTTCCCCTTCGGGACATGGAAGCGGCTCAACGTGGCCGGCGCGCCGCTGACGGCGCTGCGCGTCACCTTCGTGGGCGAGCTCGGCTACGAGCTGCATGTTCCGACCGAGTTCGCGGTCACGCTCTACGACGCGCTGTGGACGGCGGGCGCGGATCTCGGCCTCGCCGACGCCGGCTACCGCGCCATCGAGACGCTGCGGCTGGAAAAAGGCTACTGGGCGACCGGCGCCGAGGTCGGCCCCGACCACTCGCCGTTCGAGGCCGGGATCGGCTGGGCGCTGAAGCTCGACGGGCCGGAGCCCTTCCTCGGCCGGGAGGCGGCGGAGGCGCAGGCGGGCGCGCCGCTCAAGAAGCGGCTCGCGGGCTTCACGGTGGACGATCCGAACGTGGTGCTGCTCGGCCGCGAGACCATCTATCGCGACGGCGAGCGGGTGGGCTGGCTGTCCTCCGGCGGCTTCGGCCACACCATCGGCAAGCCGATCGGCTACGGTTACGTGCGCCGGGAGGGCGTGAACGAGGCCTTCGTGCTCTCGGGCCGCTACGAACTCGACGTGGCGACCGTGCGGGTGCCGGCGACCGTCCATCTTGGCGCGCTGCACGATCCGGAGATGGCGCGCGTTCTGGCCTGAGACGGAGCGGACAGTTCAGCGGGGGGCGCAAGGCCATGACGGCGCACACGGACGGGGGACGGCGCGCATGACGGACGGAGCCGCGCTCGACCGCATCCGCCGGCTCGCCTTCTGGCGCGGGCCGGTGGACCCGACGCCGCTCGGCGGCGGCATCACCAACGCCAATTTCGTGGTCGAGGACGCGGGCCGGAAATATGTGGTCCGGCTCGGCGATGACATCCCGCTCCACAACGTGCTGCGCTTCAACGAGCGCGCGGCCTCGAAGGCGGCGGAGGAGGCGGGCGTCTCGCCGGCGCTGCGCCATTTCGAGCCCGGCCTGATCGTGATTGACCACATCGACGGCCGCACCTTCGGCGAGGCGGACGTGCGCGCCGAGCTGCCCCGGGTGGCGGAGCTGGTGCGCACCGCCCATCGCGAGGTCACCCGCCGCATCCACGGGCCGGCGCTCGGGTTCTGGACCTTCCACATCCTGCGCGGCTATCTGCGCACGCTGCGCGAGGGCGGCTGCCGGCTGGCGGCGGAGCTGCCCGTTCACGCCCGGCTCGCCGAGCGGCTGGAGGCGGCGCTCGGGCCGACCGAGATCGTCTACGGCCACAACGACCTGCTGCCGGGCAACTTCCTCGACGACGGCCGGCGGCTGTGGCTGATCGACTGGGACTATGGCGGCTTCAACACGCCGCTGTTCGATCTCGGCAACCTCGCCTCCAACAACGGCTTCGACGACGCCCAGCGGGACGCGCTGCTGGAGATCTATTACGGCCGGGCGCCCGACGACGCCCTGCGCCTGCGGCTGCAGGCGATGGAGGCGGCGTCGCTGCTGCGCGAGGCGCTGTGGAGCATGGTGTCGGAGGTCCACTCGAAGATCGACTTCGACTACCGCGCCTACACCGCCGAGAACCTCGCCCGGCTCGACCGCGCCGTCGCCCGCTTCGACCACATGGCGGGCTGACGCCGGACCCGGCCCGTCAGGCCGCCCGCGCCGCCTGCGCAGGCGTGGAGCGGTAGGCCAGCGCCTCCGCCAGATGGGCGCGGCCGACCGTCTCCGCGCCGTCGAGATCCGCGATGGTGCGGGCGACCCGCAGCACCCGGTGATAGCCGCGGGCGGAAAGCTTCAGCGCGTCCGCCGCGTCCTGCAGCAGGCGGCGGCCTGCGGCGTCGGTCCGCGCGATCTCCTCCAGCGCCGCGACGCCCACATGGGCGTTCAGCCGGGCGGCGTCGAGGCCGAGCGCGTCGCGGCGGCGCTCAC